>NZ_JAMQWD010000007.1:0-117291 GCF_024744415.1 Vibrio sp. RM-41-2B
AATTCAATGCTAAGAGATGGTGTTATGTGGGATACAGATAGCCTCAAAAATTAACTATTGACGCCATAGTCTCTTGTTATGGCTTACAACTCACGAACGAACAGAAACGTTAATCTGTTGTTCTATATGAACTTGACACGTTCGTCTAAGCACTCATTAGAACCCATTTCAAACTCGCGGCATATCCAAGGACGGTTTTCATAAATTGTGCACATTAGAGTGTCTCTGTCTAAAGCGGCACACCAACCATCATTTAATCGCATCATTCGAGCGATGAACTCTTCTGGCACTCCAGTATCCGAGATAATCATAACTTCAAGGCGGCAGCAGCAAGCTTGGCAGTTTGAGCAAGATACATTTGAGGAAGAAGGTGTATTAGTTGGTATAAGCATGAGTAACTACAGTTTAGTCAATTGTGCATGATACCGTAAATTTGATGTGAACAACCTTCATTTCTGAGATTGCGAATCTTGTGAGCCATAACGCCGCATTAAGGTGTGAGCAACGCTACCACGATACTGAACCATACCACCGTAAACACTGAACTCATCGATGGAATGAAAAATGCCAAGCGTTGAGAATCACTCTTAAATGCTTTGTTATGTAAATTACCTAAAGAGTTCATCAATACAAACATTTTTCAGATTAAACATAGCCATATGACCATTTTCTGGCTGTTCGGTAAGTGTATGAATATCGCTGGCATCGAACCGAAAAAACAGATTTCTCTGTTTATCTCCAGAGATAGTAACGTGAAATGACAGAACGAATTGAGTGATGTCAGACTTTGAATTCATTAGAACTTTAGCAAAACTATACCCATACTTCGCAACCTCTTCTTTGAGCTGTTCTGGCGTTGTATTATTAATTTCAACATAGATATTGAAATGCGCTAGGTTTCCTTTGGAAGGGAATAAATATATTTTAAGTTCACCATCGAGAAAACTCGATGGTGTCATTGGATTCAACTCATAGTACCCATGATTTACAAGATATTCTTTGAGGTGCGAACGCTCTGTTTCATAGCTTCTGTCATCCTCTTTCGGCTCATCACTGTCCAGTTTATGCGTTAATTTAAGCTCAGTGTCCGTGAATGAGAAAAACTCGGGAATAAACATTGTAAGCTTAAACAGGGTATAGCAAAGCACAAGTAAACAGGAATAAAACATTGCTACTTCACTGAGTTCTAGGGTCAGCCCATTTTTTGACGAAAGTATGTAAGGATACAAGGCAACAAAGAAAGGTGGCACCAAATGCACTGCATTTCGTAATGCACCTCGATTACTTATATATCGAAAGTAGCGACGAATTGGACCGTACTGTCGAGGTACAAACTTGTGCGAGTTGAGAGTGATTATATACCCATCTTCTCGCGCATAATCGAGTGTATTAACCAGAAAGAAAACGCAAAAGACGAACTGAACAAATGCTGTCACCTGATTGCTGTCAGGTAAATACAGAACCAAAAAAGGAAGTAAAGTAAGATACGCCAACGACAGCAAAACTTGCTTACCAAAATACAAATAAAGCAAGACATACATTCGTCTCGAATACTTGAAGGAGGTAAACCCACTTTGCAAAATGAATAGCATTGCTGCAAAACCAATACCAAGCAAAACTCCTGCTACAGAAACTAACATTGCGTAAAACGACTGTATATTTACAGGTAGAGTTGGCTCTAACAGACTTTCCAAGTTCAAATTACTCCAAATTATTGAGATTTACATAACGCGCAGTTAAGGTGTGAGAGACGCACATGCACCCTAACCTAAAATAAACTCTGATAAATCCGTGCCTATTTGGGCACTAAAACCCCAATGCGTTTCGAATCGCCTTGAACGTCTTGTTATTCCGCAACTAAAGTCGGCTATGTTTACGCCTAATCTTTTGATATGACGAGAAATTTTCGGTATGCAGGCAAAAATCGAAGCCGAAGTATTTGGCAGCTCACTACCTTAAATCGCTTTAGCGTCACTCTTTAATTGCTGCGCCATATTAAGGTGCGCTTAAAGCGCTTTAAGCGCTAGCATGGAAATGACCAATATTCGCCCTTTTCGCCGCTTTTCCACCCTATTACCCCGCCACTTTCACTCTTAGGCTACAATCACGTACATTCAGCCTGAGAGATCCGTTGCGGAAATAACGCCGCATTAAGTGGTGAGCGACGCTAAACACCGGTGCTTCGACAAACCACTTAAAATACAAAAACTGAATTTACACTAAAACCGCCAAGCGTTGCGAATCCGTCTTAAATGCTTTGTTATGCAAATTCAATAAGATAAACAAGAAGTTACACCAAATTTAATTAAGAAAACAATCAAAATATTGGTTAAGTGAACCAAGAATCAGCCAAAGCCTGAACCGTGATAAATAAGCCACCAAAACAAAGTCCACCTTTCAGCAACAAACCAAGCTTTTGAATCAGGAAAACTTAACGAGCGAAACCTTCAGCAAGTACAAAATGCTCGATAACCTTGTCCTTTCCACACTTTGCGCCCGCTGAATTGGCAGCAAGCCAACGCTAAAAATGATTGAGGCAAACCAAGAATCTTGTCTGTTTTACGGTTTAAGTTAACCACGAATTTTAGGGTAAAAATGCTCATTTGCCGACAACACAAAACAAATAGCCGGAGAAATCCCAAAAGATTGAACCCCTAAATTTACCTGAGTTGCATAACGCTTTTTATAAGGCTTTTAGCCGCCTTTCATACTCCTATCATGCTGACTTTCCAATTACAGTTCAATTGATAATCAATAGGTTAATGAGATGTAATGGGTATTAGATTGCAAAATGAAGCATAATTTTAAAATGCTTACATCGACACACCCTCGGATAACTATAGGTAAGAGAAGCTTTCATCCAAAAGAAGTTAATTAGCTTCAGTGATAACAAACAATGGGGCAGTAATGAGTTAGCCAAATTGTGCCCCCTAATTACCTTGAATTGTACAGATAAACATTACTATAAAGTTCGACAGAGCTAGAATCCAAAGAAACGTTACAAGACAGTGACGTAATCGAGCTTTAACGTTAATATTAGGCCTACTCCAACCCATCCTTAAAGCGCTGCTCCAATCATGGAGTGGTCATGACATTACAGACTAGCCGAAAGCAAGTGCCAGCCAGTGCAAAGCGCCTTAGCAGACTTGCGCCTAACTGGTCATACGCGAACAACATTCTTAACTTTGGTTGCGGTAAATTTCCCGACCTAACAGAAGAATACCTTACTAACTACCACAACCAGATCATGACGGTCACTCACTTTGACCCGAGTTCAAAAGCCAAAGGCGTAGTGAGCAATATTGCCGAAATTGACAGCTCAAAACGCCGTTTTTGCGTCATGTTGTGCGCGAACGTACTTAACATGCGCAAAGACCTCGATGCAGCGGTCGCAGACATGGCCAAGATTGATTTTGATTGCGCGGTCATTCAAATCTATGAGGGCAACCGATCCGGTAAAGGCCGCAAAACGCGAGACGGCTACCAGCGCAATGAGCCAGTATCGGCTTACCTCCCTATCCTAACGAGCAACTTCCACAAGTTCGATGTGACCTTACACCGAAGTGATAAGTGCATCACTATCGTAAAAGGCCGTAAGTATTACGAGCTGGACGATTTGGAGGACTAAGCATGCAACTGGATGAGACGTTCTTTGAAATCCCATGCGATGTAGTGACATTCGATGGCAAGGTGGAACACACCGAGCTAACCGACATCGATCGTGCGGTGGCTGCTTTTTTCCAGAACGTGCTTGATTCCTTAGTTGTGGCTGACACTAAGCGTCGAGAGAACAGTGAGTTTTCTCGCTTTGTTGGCCGTGATAAGTCGAGAAAGATTTATTACGGCAACTTTACCGATCCAGTGTCATTCCTATCTAAGTTGACAGCCAAACTAGGTGACAAGGTGAAAGCAAACCGTAATGAGCTTTTGCCTGTTTGCTATATCACGCGCGATCCGGTGATTGGGTTTGTTGATGGCGCGGAGTACGTCGATATTGCTGACTATGGCGAACTAACCAATGAGCAAGATCAACCTTATGCCGTGGTTAATAAGTCCTTTGTCGCGCTTACCTACCGCATTAATGCCCTAGCTTGGAACCAGTCTACCCTTAGCCGCCTAGCGCTAGGTTTAATGGTTTGGCTACGTCATACCAAGGGCAAGCGTAAGCACGTATTCAGAGCGAAAACCATGCTCGCTGATACTGAAATGGAAATCAGCATCGAGATACGTGGCCGTAAAGATGCGATGACCGAACCCGCCGAAGTAGACCATGAAAATACTCGCCTGTTTGCTTCCTCAATCTCTTTTGAAGTGATTGCAGAGGTTTATGAGGCCGAGTCGATCACTGTCCGTCAGGGCGCGATTGGTATGGGAGGCCGAGTCATTGAGTAATAAAGAATACTTTCTCGCCCAAAAAGTTGTCACCAACGAAAATGACATCCCTATCGAGCACATTCATTCGTTTACCTACATTGAGTGTGCTTCGATGGACGGCAACAAGCTGGTTATGGAAATCATGGATCACGCTGCCGTTTATCGGGATGACTACGGGATTAAGCGCGGTTCAGAGATCGAGGTCACGATGGCCGATGTGAACGAGCGAGGCGATCAGGTTTGGATTGAAAAATTCATTGTGGCCAAGTCCACCAGCGCTGACGGTATGCTTACCGTTCAAGCATTCCAAAAGGATGCGCACCTACTTAAAGAGCCAGTCACAACGCCTCGATTCTTTGTTGAAATGCAGCCTAAAGACATTCTGGCCGAGCTGTTACCCGAGCTAAAAATCGAATGTGACAGCTTTGAGCGTGGCGCTACGTACCATTTAAATGCTGGTGGTACTAAGTCTCGCTTAATTCGAACAATGGCCAGAGATTACGGCTCAGTGGCGTTTATCTGCCGTGGTGTTATACACTTTAAGTCGCTCAAGAACATGGATATGAGCGAGCAATTCAAGCTGGAACAGTCGAATCCAGAGGAAGCAGAGCACAGCATTGCAAACTACTCCATTATCGGAGAGGAAGCCCTGTTTGAGCGCGTTCTTAACCGTAACTATGCCTCTTGGGATACCGTCGAGGGCTTCCAAGGCGGTAAACGTTCGGGCGCTATGGTTATGGTTAGCGTTCCACAAGCCAAGGCGCTGAATAATCAACACATGGCCATCATCCCTATTTTGGATGTGGAACTTACCGGAAATACTGCCTTTACGCCTCTTTCGGTGTGCTCAGTGCTATTCCATAAACGGCTACCCGCTACCGAGCTGGATGAGTCCATGCCAGAGAAACAAATCATGAACCGTGTCGCCCATTGCCAACGTGGGAACCGGTATCAGTGTCGTATCGAGTTGGGAGTACGCAACATATGAGCGATTCGTCAGAGAACAGAACACGCACCAACGTCACTAACCGCTTGTTTGGTAGCTATCAGGCCGAGGTGGTCAATCCTGTCCATCCGAAAGGCTTGTACATGGTATCCGTTCGCTTGCTTGGTTATTGGGATGCAATCCCCGATAAGGATTTACCTTTTGCCGAGTTTCTACTGCCATTAGGTGCAAAACCGAGTGGTGGCCATGCAGTGCCAGTGGAAAAAGGGGATCTGGTTTGGGTGGATTTTCCTCGTAATGGTGATACCCGTTATCCCCGTATTACCGGATCGCTTTACTACGCGCCTAACTATGAGTCGTACCTACCAAGCGAGGTGAACGGAGAAGCCTATCAGCCTAAACGAGCCGAGGGTGAACCCGAGCCACCAGCCTATGACCGCAAAGATGCGCTCTTTGTGCGATTTGGTTTGCGCGAGCTCATCA
The DNA here is from genome assembly GCF_024744415.1 of Vibrio sp. RM-41-2B. Lineage (NCBI taxonomy): Bacteria > Pseudomonadati > Pseudomonadota > Gammaproteobacteria > Vibrionales > Vibrionaceae > Vibrio > Vibrio sp. RM-41-2B. The sequence goes on from NZ_JAMQWD010000007.1 coordinate 5,804, forward strand.
CGCATCAAGGCGGCTACTCAGTAACGCATACCCAAAGCGGCACGGCCATTGAAATCACACCAGATGGCCAATGTGTTATCCACGTCGAGGGCAATGCGTTTCGCAGCTCAACAGGGAACACATTGGAGCAAATCGGAGGCGCACTAACTATCAAAGTGAAAGGCGATGCGAACATCGAAGCGGGTGGTAATGCAACCGTAAAAGCCTCCGGTAAAGCCAACCTAGAGGGCAATGAAGTGACCATTAAAGCGAGTGGTAACGTCAATATCGATGCTGGTGGCCAGTTCGCTGTTAAGGCTGCCGCAGCTCCATTTACATTAGGGTAATGCACTATGCCAGCCGTAGGAATTGTAGGGAGTGTGGATAGTGGTCATGGTGGCTTTAGTCCAGGTGTTTTTGTTTCTGGCCAACCACTACTGACCGTGAATGGAGTCAACGTTTTAGGTACGGGTGATATATCCGTCATGCACGTAAAACCAGATAACCCGCCGCACGTTGGCGTTATTACTGGTAGTTCAAAACTTACTGTTAATCGCGTTCCGGTCGCAGTAGTAGGCGATGCCCTTGGGTGTGGCGCTACGCTGGTGAACGGTAACGACTTAATGACGATTGATTGAGGCAATTTGATGTTAGACACACAAGAGCAAATCGAGCAGTTTCGCCAGTTTTTAGACTTAGGCGGCCTTAAGGAAGCGGAGAACCTTACTCGAGGCAAATCCCTTAAGGTGAAGTGTGAAATCTTGTCAGAGAAGCTATCTGGCTGCGTGAGCGAGGATATTGAGGACTACCAAGGCGCATCGCAGTTAGTGGCAACGCTTAAGGGTTTGAATGGCTCAGTGAGCGCAACGGTGGCCACGTTAACGCAATGGAATGAGCACCTAGTGTTGATCACCGCCCCAACCGATCTCGAACAAGTGTCTATTGGTGTGAACGTCACACACAAGGTAGATGGCACAGAGGACAATGTACCCGCTCCGAGTATCTTGCCAATTACCAGCAAGGAAGAACTGAAAGCGCTTGAGGCAGTGATCAACGGTCTTTCTGGCCATGTTGATGAGGCCGTGTCCTTAATGGCGCAAATCAATGGCGCGTTAACGCCACCAGCGCCACCAACAGGCGATAGTGACTCAGATAGTGGTGCAACCTTGCCGCCGCCAGTCTTACCGCCAGAACTGGCTAACAAGGCCGATGCGCTAAATGAGGTAATAGCTCCCCTTGCTGGTGGCGTGGCCAGCTCAAGCAAGGTGATTGAGGCAATGATCATTGCGTCGAAAGAGGAACGCACCTTAGCGCTGGACTACTTCACTAAAGCGATTTCGTTTACCATTTGTAGCAACCAGACGAAAAAAACGAGTATCAAAGATGCGACAGCGGAGGTATTTAGACTGTAGAATGTTTTTTGTTGCTAATGACTTTCCTATTCGCACTAGAAAAAAGACAAAATGAGTTATTCAGTTTATTTGAACGCATGTCAACTATGCGGATTATTGTCGCTCATCATCGTACTAGCGATTAACCTATTTAGAGCTCGAAACGAGCTTAAAGCCACCAAGGCGCGACTATCCTTTGTGATACGCAAAAGCCTCAGTTTCGAGGGGGAATACATGTACGATGGGTGCCGAATGAACGTGATATTTGATGCGGTGCGATACAGCGGAAATCAGTTTTACTTGATGCGTAAAGATCAGGTGATGGCCAGCTTCCACGTAGAACCCTATCGAGTTAATCCTGTTCTTGATTACTTCAAATCAAACAAGATAGAGCCCGTTCAAAACCGACCATAATCCAAGCAAAGCCAGCGTTCGCGCTGGTTTTTTCTGATTTACAGGCAAAAAAAAGCCGCGAGGTAAGTGTTCGCGGCGCAAGAAGCTATTACAAAGGCTAAAAATGAAGTTTCAACATTAGTTGACACCAGCCGATTGGGATGCCGATCTGGTAAATAAAATACATTTCCTATTCCGAACATAGTCAATACCTAAGTGTATATTAGTTAAACTAAGTTTGGGAATTTATAAAATGAAAAAAGTCTGCATTGTTGTTGGCCACAGCTTTAAAGATGGTGGCGCTTACAATGAAACATTCGGAATGAATGAATATAGCTACAATCATCCCCTAGCCAGCTTATTGGCTGCCGAGCTACATAAGCGAGACATGCTTCCAGTGATCATGTATCGAGACACCTACTCACGGATGATCGGTGATGTGAACGATTCAAGCGCTGACTATGCCATCGAGTTACATTGTAACAGCGTGGCAAATAAGGACGTTCAAGGCTCAGAGACATTGCATTGGCATAAGTCAGCCAAGAGCCAAGCACTCGCTCTGCGCCTACAAAAAGCGGTGGCTGAACTTATCGGACAGCGTAATCGTGGTCTTAAGGCTATCTCGAACACTGGTACTGATACTCGCGGTTGGCGTTTCTTGATGAAAACCAAAATGCCAGCCGTGATTTTGGAGCCGTTCTTTTTGTCTAACGATGAGTCGTTGCAAAAGGGATTAGAACTGCGCGAAAAGCTAGCCGTAGCACTGGCAGAAGCGTTCGCAGAACACATTAAAGAGAGCAATTAATGATGGGACTAGCAAAAGTGTTTACAAGCCGCCTATTTAAGAGCGCCACCAGCGAGAAAGTAGGTGGCATTATCCACGAACTGACCGAGTTTGGTGATCGTGTGTTTACCAGTGACGAAGAACGCAAAGAGTTTGCCTACAAACTGGCAGAGCTTGAAGCGGCCAGCTCTAACACATTGGTACGTACTGGACGCGCCGCTATGATGTGGAGCATTGCGCTGGTGGTCGTTTATCAACTCATTGTTCGTGACTTTTTGGCCGTTTTCTATGGTGTTGAGCTTCCAAGCTTAGAGACTGACACACAAGAGCTGCTAAGCAACGTGTTCGGCTTTTTGGCTGGAACCCTATAACAACTAAAAATTTTTTAAATTTTTTTTAGTTGCCCTTTCCTATCCCCTTTCTCCTCAACAAAAACACACGATCAACGACATAGACCCCCCCTGTCGTTACCATTCCCACAAAAGCGCACAAAAAGAAACAAATACATTATATAACAATAAGTTAAATGCAATTTTACCCCTGTTTTTTTCGCAATAAATCTTAATTACTATCCGGAATTGAGCGAATTTTTACCGCTTTTCTGCGGCTTAACCATTCCGAACATACTCAATTAATAACTAAGGTTTATTTACATGGCAGATAAACGTTCTAACTTCAACAAACGCATTGAGGCGATTCATTTAGGCGCTCAAGCAATGCGTAATCTGTGTATCGAATCCCAATTCGATTCACAAACAGGCATGTTTCTAACTGACGACAATTCTCGTGGCGCGGCTATTTTGTCAGCCATTGCGAATGAGCCTATGTTCGAGTCAGTGTCTCAAGAAACAGCGGTTGGCATCGTATCAGGTATGCAATCTGCGGTACGTGAATACGAAAAGACTTACGGCCACCTACCTAGCGACGAACTAATGGCATCAGCTCACGCAACTATGCGTAACATGATGACATTAGAGGGCGCTAAGCGTGATGGCTCAACAGGCGCAATGATGCTTGAGTCTATCGGTCAGTCTCTATCAACGTCAGAGGGTGTTGAAATCCGCGCGAAAATGGTTGGCCTAGTGCTGCCTGTGCTTTTAGAGACAGCAACACTTGACGCTGTAACGATGATCCCAGCGGGAGCCAACGAAGTTGAGATCTTCAAAGTGTACCGCCGCACTGGCTCAAACTTTGGTGACTTCGCAGCGGGTACTGAAATCGACCAAGCAACGGTTGGCCAATACTCGTCTATGCGTCAGCGTTACAAGTTTGTCGCTGAACAGCAACCAGACGGCACTAAGACAACTCACGTCTTTGACTCTAAGACTGACCTACAACACACCAAGTTTGAAATCCCATTCACGAAGACATCTGTTTCCCTATTTATTAACCATAAACGTGTGGCTCGCGACCTAGACAGCAACGGCAGTCAAATAATGACAGGCACTCACAATGGTATGGTTATTAACTGTCAGATAGACCATGCAAAAGGCAAAGTTACCGTCACTCCAACATCGGCACTTCCAGAAGAAACCGTTCTACACATCGAATTCGAGGTAGACATTGAGAAACGTCCAGATCTGATCCCAACTATCGATCACGACATGGACTCTCGCACGCTACGCCCACGTCAAAACGCAATCGCAGCAGACGCGACGATCCAAGCGATGTTCACAATGCAACGCGAGTTTGGCCAAGATCTGAAATCTCTACAGATGAGCCACATGCGCAACACATTGGCATCGGAAAAAGCGACTCGCCACCTAGTAGATATGGACTTTGCTTGTACGCGCGAAGAAACATTCAATATCTACGTAGCAGCTGGTGAAGATTGGCGTCTACATCGTGAACGTCTAAACGAAGTTCTTCTAAACGTTTCTACGAAGATCCTACAAGCGACTCGCACAACTGGCATGACAGGTATCTTTGCTGGTACTGGCGCGTCAACAATCCTTAAGTCTCTTGGTGCTCCATATTTCGTTGCTCCGGCTAACTACCAACAGAAAAACGCTATCCACTACGCGGGTAAATTGTTCGGTATGTGGAAAGTGTTCGAATGTCCGGTAGTTATCGGTACGAACGACATGCTTTGTTACGGTCGCGGTTCTTCTCACTCAGAAGCGGGTTACGTAGCGGGTGATGCGATCGCAGCAACCATGTACACACATCCAATCGGCAAAGGTCTAGTAGCGTCTAACACGCTATACGAATTGGCCTACGGCGAGATCCATCCATTCGACGGAGAAGACTACTTCTACCGTGTGAGACTTATCGACGAAGCTCCTGTAGCAGAAGCGGCATAAGGCAAGTAAGCGGCAGTCTTACGGGCTGCCGCTCTTGGGGGATTCGATGAAAGAAACGATCGTTTTAATCACCAACCACACACCAAAGGAAATCACGGTGCAGGGTCGCGTTATGCCACCACTGGCCAAAGATTTCCCTCTCTCAGTTTTCAACGTGAACCGCTTCAAACACGAAGTGGAAGCGGCCTATCCAAACGGCCTTGTTTCGGTTCGTCTTGAGCCAACGGTTTTACCAGAAGTTCAAAAACAACCAGACACTGCCACCAGCAACAAAGGCACAGCGCTATCAGAACTTGAGCTAAGCGCGAGCGTTGAAAAAGCACTGACTAACCACGGTGTAGCAACAGTTGAACAACTAACCGAAATGACGAAAGAAAACGTGATTGCGGTGAAAGGTATTGCTCAAGCGGGTTTACAAGAAATTGTCAGCCAGCTTGCAGCACAGAATCTAACGCTGAAAGAGACAGAGAATGAGTAAGATTGAATTTTCAATGGATAACGTCTCACAAGTTGCGGTTGCGCCAATTAACGCTGACTCGACAACTAAGCAAGGCACTGGCTCTAACCAGCTAGTGTTTGGCGGTGTGATTGTGTCTCAAAAGGGTAAGCCGTTCGAAGTTATTCCGGTAACGGCGGCTAACTTCCTAGACAAACTAGGCAAGCCTTACCACTCAAGCCTTGGCAAACTGGCTGACGGCATGCGCGTTCTTGATGAAGCCTTGCGCGGCGGTAATGGCCTTGTGGTTCGTGTCGTACCAAAAACGGCAACCTATCCAGCTATCAAGCTAACCAAACCAGCAGACGAAGTGACGATCACTAACGAAGCGATCAACTACTCGGCTGACCTGTCACTTGAAGATGGCGAATTTTTAGCGATCGCTATCAAAGACGGTGCGCAATCCGATAACCGCTCTATCACGCTTGCGAAAGCAGACGAAGCGACTTACGGCGCTGGCATGTTCACTCTTACCCTAGAGGAAGAACAGGCGGCTGGTGGCTCTGTAGTGCTAGAAGAATGGGTTGTATCCCTAGAGCCTACAGCAGTAGACCAAATGGGTAGCGCTGCGTTTATCGAGACTGTTCTTGAAGAACGTTCGCAGTACCTAACTTGTCGCATCGATGCAGAAGTAGCGAAACGCGAAGTTACTACAATTGCGAAAACCAAATTCACAGGCGCGACCAACGGCAATATTAGCGACATTACGGCTGACGATTACCAGAAAGCAGTGAAAGCACTACGCACTACCGTTTACAGCTATAACTACGTTTGTGGTTTGGGCTGCTACGAAACAGCGGTAATCACTGACCTAGCGCAAATCTGTAAAGACAAACGCATTTCTGGCTACTTCGATATTGATCCTCGCCTAACGCACGAAGCGGCATTGGAGTTCAAAAAAGGTCTGAACTTCAACAACCATCGCGCTTCATTCGTGCATATGCCTTACCTCGCTAAGTGTCGTTTCTACGGCAACATGGCGGTATGGGGCGGCTCGGGTATCGGCTTTGCAGCTAAAGCGCTTGGTGTTGCTAAAACCTCTCCAGTCGGCGGTTGGCACTACACACCAGCAGGTGTTGAGCGTGCTGTTATTCAGCGTACTAGCCTAAAACCAATCCAAGGTGCTGGCGAGCCTAACTACCAAGAAATGTACAAGGCACGTCTAAACAAACTAGGCACAGACGAAAACGGCAACCTATTCATTGATGACTCTCTAACGTCATCTGCGGCTGAAAACTACCTACGTTTTGAGCAAATCGTGTCTATTGCTGACGCTATCTCACGCGACTTCTACGCACTAGGTAATCGCCTAAAACACCAACCTGACGGTGCAACGCTTGAGGGGCTAACTGACGGTATGGCCAGCATCCTAGAGGGCTATGAAGCCGTTGGTGCGCTAGTGACACCTCGTAATCCAGATCAAGACGGCGAAAGCGCTTGGACACTGGAAATCAAGCAAGTCGAAATCGACTACTGGAAAGTCACTTGGTCGTTCTGTCCAACTGGCTCCGCACGTCGAATCCTTGGTGAACCTGTACTAATCCGTTAATGAACAAAGAGCAAGAATAGAATGAAATCAATGTTTTCTGAGGGTTCTGTTCTTGCTCGCCCATTTGTGATGCCACAAGTGGCCGAGCAGGAACAAACTGAAACTGCATTTTTTGAGTCTGTAACAGAAGACCAACTTCTTGAGTCAATCAACCGTGCATCAACCATCATTGCTCGCCAAGACGCAGCAGCGGCTTGTGTTCAGTGGGTTAATGGTGGTGACAGCTCAATCGACAACCTAGACGCAATGCTATTTGGCATGGCTGGTGGCGATGACGATACCGAGCTAACCGATGGCCAAGCAGCGCTCTACGAATCGCTACAGGAAGCGGCTAGTGAGTTTATTGCTCAAGTTGGCCAGCCTAAAGATGGCGACATGCGAGAAGCACTGGAAGATCCAGAAGCGGCAGATCGCATCTTTGAATCCCTAGAGCGTGGCCTAGACAACGTGGACTCAGACGAAGCGATCGCAGAGTTCGCCGTTCGTGAATCAATGATGCTCGAAGCGCTTAAGAAAGTGATCCGTGACGGCAAGGTAACTTACATCAAAACCAATCGCCGTAAGCGCCGTATGAGTGCAGCACAAAAAGCAGCACTTAAGAAAGCGCGCGCGAAAGCTCACAGCTCAGCAGCTAAAGCAGCTCGTAAAAAGTCTAACCGCATGCGCGATTCTCGCGGTATGGACAAGTAAGGGTAAGCAATGGCTGTAATTGTCGGCGTACCTAATGATGATGGCGTGTCTATCCACAATAAATGCGCCATTACACAAGTCATAGGCGGTCAAGAGGTTACGGTCATTGGTTACATGACTGATGAGTGTCAGCTTGCCTTTAGAGCGATATGGGAAGCCCCGTTTGAGGGCGATTCCGTGGGTAACATCAATGCCCTAGATAAAACGTCCTCAGTCGCGCAAACCGTGTCGGATAAGACGAGTAAAACACTATGGAACAGTCAGCAAGTTTGGCAAGGAAACGAACCGCCAGAAATCACAGCAACGCTGAAATTTGTCGCGTTCACCAATGCCAAATCAGAGGTTAATGATCCCATTAAATACCTGGCTCAGATGATAAGTCCCGAGCTGCAAAATACTGTTCCAGTCAGTTCCGATGGCCTTGGTGGCCGTGTTCCAAGTGATGCGAGATTCAAGATTGGCAAAGCGCTCAATCTACCTATGCGTATTAGCGAGGTGAGTTATGACATTAACGCACCTAAGACGCGAGACGGGAATTTCGCTTACAACACGGTAACTATTACTGCCGCTCCTAAGCAAATGATTAATCAGTCACAGATTCCGAACCACTTCCAATAGAATAGGTGTAATTATGGCCGGAGCATTTAACGCAAAAAGCGATATGAATTTCTTAAAACAGAAATTCACTAAGAACGTCCAAGCTGGCGAAAAGATGATGGGTACAGAGTTCGAGATGAAAATCGAAGAATACCCTAATCTTAGCGTTTTGGTGCGTTCTACTCAGTTTCCAGCAATGGGTCGTGCAGACGTAGAAGATTTTGGCCAAATGGGCTTGGGCTACATCCAAAATGGTGCGCTTGAGAACAAAGGCGAAATCGCGGTGACGTGCGTAGAAACGATCACAGGTACAGTGCTAGAAATGCTACGTGAGATCGTTCGTGAAAAGAAAATGGTCACTGTCGTTATCGAGTCTACGCCTGAATCAACTAAGGGTAAGGGTGCAACCTCGCATCGATTCCGCTTGGAGCACGTAAAAGTACGTTCAGACGTGATCGACCTATCGACAGAAGATTCAGCAGCACTTGTTAAGCCAGCTATCACACTGCAATACAACTGGGTAGATTTCTAATCGCCAACCAGTCCTATTCTATTCCCTACAAAAAGGCCGCCAGTTTGGCGGCTTTTTTGATGCTCTTAAGCTTTGGTTAGCCTATCTTTCAAGTCGGCTGGTGCAATGTAGGTATTCTCGTTGCCATCCCTTGATTTGAACAGCAATTTCAGCTCCACCAGCTTCTCAAGATACTTGCGCGCAGAGGTATGAGACACGTCAAAATCAGACTGAATTTCCTTAACTGAAAAGACACGTCCGGCGGTTTCTAATCCCTTGGCCAGAATCACAATGTGCGGCAGTTTCAACACGCCCTTAAGCTTGGAGTCGTCTAGCAGTTCGCGCACCTCTCTCGTATCTTCGATCTTAGACTTGATGTACTCGTTAAAGCGCTCAATCGCATTGATGATGACCGTTAGCTGGTAGTCCACAAAGTGCGTTAAGTCATTGTCGTCCGTTTCGGTGTAAACGTAGCTTCTAACGTACTTGGTTGGCGCGCTCTTAAGTGGCGCAGAGATCGAGACGTACTTAAAGTTCTCATAACCATGCTTAAGGATGAACCAGTAGAAAAGCGCCCTAGCCGTTCTCCCGTTGCCGTCCATGAATGGGTGAATGTAGCCAATCATGAAGTGCAGAATACAAGCCTTAACGATTGGGTTAATAAAATTGGTGCTGGTGGTATGGTCGGTGTTGGCGAAGTCACATAGTTGCTCGATGAGCTTCAAAACGTGCTCATGTTCTGGCGCTTCATGAATAATATCGCCAGTGGCCACGTCTCTAACCATGACTGCATCCGTTCTGTATTGGCCAGCAACGTGCTCATTCTCTAACACTCCATCGGTGGCGATGCCATTAAACCCGCTAATCAATTCTGGTGTGAGCTCTACATCCTTAAGTTCATCGGCCATCATGATCAAACGCCAGTTATTGATAATCATCCGTTCGGAGTCATCTTTAGGCTCACGTTCTGTTTCAAGCATTTCCTTGGCCACCTTGCGCGTTGTGGCCGCTCCCTCCAATTGAGCGCTGCTAATGGCTTCTTCCATAATCACGCTTTTCACTAGGTGTGCCTTTTTGTCTTGAGCAGATAGCGGAAAATCTTCTAGTTTAAGCTGTTTATCGATGCGGAATAGCTTAGCGTCGAGACTGGCGGCACTAAGCTGGAACGGATTGCCATTTTCATCAACAAGCGAAATGTCGTTAAGGCCACGTCTAATTTTTAGGGCATGCCAAGCGTAGCTCTTTTGGTCGCCTTTAAACTCTTTTGAACGGTACTGGAAGTCATTCCAGTGCAAGTAATTACCGCTACTATCAAACCCGTATTTAATTGGGTCTAGCTTGTTGATTAGCTCTACTACTTTAATAAAATCAGTAGGTTTTGCTGGTGGGAGGCTAACCCCCGCAATCTTTTTGCTCATACCGTGAAACTTTTTCAAAATGTTTAATGAATCCAGTATTGCACACAGGCAGTGGGAGTCAATCGCTTATCTATCTTTGAGTTACAAGCGGCGTAATGCTTTGCTGAATAGTTTCAATAGCACGGTGACTTTGCCAAATATCAACAGCGTGTTGGATGTTCAACCAAAAATCGTGCGTAGTCCCGAGCGCAATGGCTAGCTTGGCCGCCATGAGTGGTGTGATGGTAATGTCTCCGCTTATTAAGCCGTCTACAACGCTTTTATCGATACCAAGCGCGCTAGCAAGCTTGCTTTCACTGATCGATAACGGGTCGAGAAATTCTGTTTTTAAGATGGTGCCAACGCCTACAGGTTCGTGCTTTGTTCTTCGCATTTTGGTTGCTCCTTTCACTGCTACCCCAAGCTATCAATATTTTATACCAGTGACCAATCACAAAGTTTGAATCGTATAGCTCAACCTCAACAAGCATATGCTTGACATATGCAAGGCTAGAGCTAAACTTGCCATATGGTCAACATATGCTAATAGGTAGCAACTATGAGAACAGTTTCAATATTCAAAAATGCCAAGAATCAGGCGGTGCGCTTGCCAAAAGACATGGAATATCAGGGCGTAAACGAATTGGAAATCATCAAAAATGGGGATGAGATTATTCTGCGTCCCGTCCGTCCTAATTGGGTTTCGTTTGCTGACTTTGATAAAGCCGATGATGACTTTATGGCTGAACGTCAGGATGTGGTAGCGGATGAGGGGCGTTTTGATTTTGAGTAAGAAAAGTACCTATATGCTCGATACCTGTATCTGTTCTTTCATTATGCGAGAACAGCCAATAACGGTACTAGAAAAACTACAGGCTGTAGTGAGCAAACAAAATCGGATCGTGATTTCGGCAATTACTTATCAGGAAATGCAATATGGCTTGTTAGGGAAAAAAGCATCCCCTAAACACGCTGTACTGGTCGCAGAGTTCCTTAAGCGTGTGGATGAAATTTTGCCGTGGGATAAAGCAGCCGTAGACGCTACCATAGAAGTTAAAAAGAGCCTTATGGCAAATGGGGAGCCAATTGGTAATAACGATTCTGCAATTGCAGGACACGCGATTGCGGCAGGGTGTATTCTTGTTACCAATAACACAAGAGAGTTTTCTAGGGTTGCAGACTTGAAGCTGGAAGATTGGGTTCATTAAAGCTCTAAGTAAAAACCGCCTTATCTGGTAACTCAATATCACCTATCGCGCGCCCTATCGCTTTGAGTTAAGATTCACCAAGCCTATCTCCTATCTCAAAATGCGCCGCCACTACCGGAGCGGCCATGACACCGATTGAACTACTCGAAGACGTGAAAGCGAGATTCCCCATCTTGCTCCACGACGACGAAAAGGCGCTGTTAAGCCTACTGCGTAAAGCGCTGGCCAAGTACCAAGAGATTGCCGGATTTACCACTAAAATCCGCATCCAACAAAGCGACTTAGCCGATAGCAATCAGTTTGAATTGCCGTCCGACTTTGCTGCAAGGCTGGTGGTCAAAGATGACCGTGGCCGTTATGTGCGTAGCGAGGTTTGGGGCAACGTTCTTGAACTGAAATTAACGGGCGCAGAAACATTCCCACTGACATTGATGTACATGCAAAACGTACTCAATGAGCCGTTTGATTCGTTCCAGCTTCCAACGCCGTGCATTAGCTTGCTTGGCGATTATCTGGAATTGCTGATCACTATCCCGAACGCAGAGCGTCAACGCCGTATTGCCATCGCTGGCAAGTTGGATGTGACCGATATTGCTGCCGAACCTGATCTAGCCGCACGTAAAGCCGAGATTGAAAACTCAATGCGCGCGAACCGTGCCATTGTTCCACCAGTATCGTTGCTCTAAGCGAGGCGGCTATGAATCCATACATGCAGCTCGCCAAACGCGCGACCAATAACTTTATGAATAAGCCGTGGCTGCAAGGCTGGCAATGGGCGGTAGAAATCGACTCGCCGGACGCGCCAACGGACTTTGATATTTACGTAAAGGATATTGATTTTGGTGCTGGCTCTATCGATGCGGATTCATTCCAAGTCGGTTCTGGCTCGATTGCGCTGCCTACATACAGCAGCGTTGGCGAAATCACGCTAACGGTTCGTGATGACCAAAACCTGACTATCTCCAAGTGGTTTGAAAGCCGAATCAAGAAAGTGAGAAACCAAGACGGCACACTCAACATCCCCAAAGAGTACGTGTTCAAAATCAACATATTCACGCTCAATGAGGACGGAAAAAAGTCACTCTATAAGAGCTATCAAGTCTTTCCTACCAAGATTGGCAACGTGATGTTTTCACGCGAAAACGGCAACCAGATCCAGTCATTCCCGCTCATTCTCCAAAAATTTATGTCTGTAGGTAACAAGGTACTGTAATGCACATTCCATCATTTCCACTACCAAGTAACATTTCAGAAGTGATTGAGTTTCGAGTCCCAACCGTGGAAGACGCTCTATTGTTCTGCGACCTCAACGAGTACCAAGAGGAAGCCAATACAACTCGCTATCTGAACCACATGCAAGACACCAGTAAGCGCCCTATGAGTGATAGCGGCCTATGGACTGGTGAAGATCGCCGCGCAGCATTGTGGTGGATTTTTATGTCCACCAGCGAGCTAGGCACTATTCCCTTTAGCTATGAGTGCGAGCACTGCAAAGAAACTCACTATCTCGATCTCAATATGGGCGAGCTAATGGAATCGGCCAAAGCGCTCAATGGATTGCCAAAACAAGAGATCACCTTAAGCGTGAAAGGCAAGTCATACCTAGCGAACGTGAAACCACTAACCGGTTACGAAGCGGAGCAACTTGAGAACATTCGCAATGAGCGCGACCAGTACGAACCGGACAGCGCTGAATGGAAGCAGCAAGCGAATCACATGGCGCTCACTGAGTTGGCCTACTGCCTAACGTTCGAAGATCAACCCAAAGACCAAGACGATGCCCTAGTGTGGAAAATCGACCTATTGAAATCGATGTACCTCAACACGGAATTTCGTGTGGCCTTTGCCAAGGTTGAAAAGTGCCTACGCAATGCGCGTCACGGATTGCTCACCAAGTACGACGAGGGGCGTTACTACCTAGTCGCCACCATTCCGCAGTGCCAGAAAGTTATCGAGCAAGGAGGTGAAGCAACTCGAACGTTGCTCTTACCCTTTCGGCATAACGACTTCATTACAACGTTTTGATTACGTTGGTTGGAACGTACTGATTGAGAACTTAACGATCTACGGTGGCCAGCCTATCGATGCGGTATTCAAAACACCTCAAACGATGGCCATAAGCCTAGATAAAGCGCTCCAAGACAAGGTGAAAAATGGACAGAAACCAACAAGAGGTTGATCTTTCACTGGTTGTTGATGCAGTGAAGCGAGCCAGTGACAAAGAGCTGACCGTGCTATCTGAGATTAGTCGCAAACTCGATGGCAAGACTCTACCAACGAGCCAACAAAAGGCCGTCCTTGCAGTGGATACAAAGGGCATCGAAAAGGCGGTAACTAAGGGCGTTTCCAATGCCTCTCATAACGTCTCTACCATTCCGAGCGTTAATCCACAAAAAGAATTAAAACAACAATCAAGCGGCACACCTAAACCAAGTGCAACCAAGACCAAGCGTACAGGTGAAATTGAGTTGTCATTTGCGCCTAGTCAGTCAGCAGAAACACAAGCCAAGCCGGACGCCAAAGCGATCGAGCAAAGCAGCTCTGTAAGTGGCGTAAAGTCGATTGCTGACACGCTGAAAAGCGAGGACGCGCGCGAGCCAGTAAAACAAGCGCCTGTTGTCGTGAATGTAGAAGCGCCAGAATCCAATTCTGAACGTTTGGATACCTCAATCCTTGATGATGTGCCAGAGAAGTTAGAAAAGGCTGTCTCTGACGCACTGGCAGAGTTTGAGGGCTATTGGGAAGACGCTAACGGCAAGCTTCGACGCTCCGATGGTCGCTATGCGAGTAAGCAAGAGCAATCGGCTTACAAGAACGCACAGCAAACCGCATTAGAGCGCCAAATTGAAAAGCAAACCGACACGGAAAAGGAAAGCCAGAACGTTTTTGCCAAGGTGGCCACCAGCCTTAAGCAACTGGCCATCAATAACGTGAAAGAGTTCCTACAGGAAGAAAACGACGCGACCGATGCGGCTGGCGCTGCGGCTGGTGGTTCGTTCTTCTACTCCGCTAAAGAGCTTTATCACTTGGGGCAAGACGCTAAAGAAGCATTGGATGATGTGACTGAAAAAGCCACCTCAACCAAGGACAAGCTAAAAGAATCGAAACTAGGCCGACTCTTTACCCGAGGCAAGCAAGCGCCAGAGGCAGACAGTCAGGCCGTCACAGCCATAGAGACAGTTAGCCATGAACAACTATCAGCGACAAAAGATTCGTTCGAGACGAACCACTCAACTCAAGTTACGCCTAGTGATCGACCTAGCCGTGATGATGCTAGGGGTAACGTGCCTGTCAATCTTGTTGGGAGTGATTCTAGCCGGATAAGCACAGCTAGTGAGATCAAAAACACCAAAGAACAGAGCTACCGAGCAAACATGCTTGAAGTGCTCCATGAATCGAGTGCTGATCGTGAACGCCAATTCGATGATGTACTAGATAAGCTCGATGATCTGATTTCGGCAACCAAAGCAGTGGCGAACGATGGCCAAGGTGGCCTATTAGACCTAGCTGGCGATATGTTTGAACGCCGCCGTGCTGGTGGACGTGCTGGCCGTAAAGCGGGTGGCAAACGTGGCCGAATCAAATCGGTAATGTCAGGCATTGGCAGCAAAGCCTCAAACGTGGCCAACAAGGGCGTATCGATGGCGGGTGCCGCCTTTAAAGGTATGTCTAAAATCGGATCTGTTGCTGGCAAGGCGATCCCTTTCCTTGCTCCGGCCTTAATGGCCTACGATGCGTTTAGCGGATTCACTGACAAAGACAAACAGAAAGAGACGTTCAACCTCAAAGATGGCCAAGAGGCGACAACTGGCCAGAAAAGCTCAATGGCATTGGCAAACGCGCTCGATTTGGGTGGCCTAGTCAGTGGCGGTGCTGGTTTGCTTGGTTCGGCGCTTGGGGCGTTCGGTTTTGATGGTGCTAAGGAAGCATTGACCTTTGATTCTGGTGATATGGCCAAGGGCATTTACAAGCTGTTTGGCGGCGAGATCGAGGGAGAAACAACGGCTAAGAGTTCTAAATTCGAAAGCGAGACCAATCACTCTAAGAGTGAAAGAGCTCAATCAGAGAAAGAAGAACACCTTAAAAGCGCCGAAGCCTACCACACTGCTAAAGCGTCCAATGACAGCCAAACCATGCGCGAACTTGATGCGAAAAACTCAATTCAAGTGACCTCTCAAGAGGTATCGCAAAAGGCCAGCGAGCAAGGGATTAGCTACAAAGAAGCTTACTTAGCTGTAGAAAGAGAAAAACGTATTAGCCAGGACAAACGTGTGCAAGTGGCTAATGAAACAGGCATGGATATGTCCGGCATGGTCGAGCATCCCGAGCTTGGCCAAGTTTACTCGCCAGATAAGAAAGCTGAACAAGTGGCCGCCGTCGATGCGGAGATCAAACGCCGTAAAGAGGCTGAGGCCGTAGCCGCACTAACCAAGGCTGCAAACAACACGCAAACCAACAGCGTGACCACAGCCAGCCATGAATCATCCATCAATACCGAGCTAAGTAACCAGAAAACGGACACTCAATCCGTGGTGAAAGTGGACACCGAAAACACCTCGAATAAGACGGTTGCGACTCAATCATCCATTCAACGCAATGAGAGAGTTAGCGAGCTGCAAGCACAGGCAGCAATGAAAGACCTCAAAGAGAGCGGCAAGCCTCAAACCGTGGAACTTAGCAAACATTCACTGGATGCCATTGGGCGCGCGGTTAGCGGCAGTGATAACAACAAACCGACCACTATCTTTGCAGCGCCTAGCGGCAGCTCAAGCAAAGACAAGCCAGCGTCAGCCACTAAGGCTAGCGGCTCTATTCCTCTCAACTTTGATGACCGTTCGTTACAGCGTCAAAGCGCTGATATGGAGTAATAGATGAGCCAAGAAATTGATTACTTACTACGGGTCGATATTGACGGTGTAAAGGTGGCCGATGAGAAACACGCGATCGTTGCGCGCGTCTCTGAATGGCTCGATACACCTCAAGGCCAAGTTTGGGGCGCTCCCAAATGGGGCAACAGATTAGGGGCATACAAGCATGAACCAATAAACGAAACCACAGCAGCAGCTATCGAAAACTCAATCCTATTAACCCTCCCAATTGACGTGAAAGACGCGGTGGTTCAAGGCATTGCCGTAGAGCCAAGCGTGAACGGTATCGATGCCTACAAATTGACGATCGTTGTGAACGGTCAAACGTTGGAGAGAGGTATTACGTTTTGAGCAAGTTAGAAGAAGTCAAAAAGACCTTTAACGAGGCGATTGCTGGTTCAAGCTGGTGGTCGCGTCATATTGGTTCGCAGTTCGTTGACTACCTTTGCTTATTTGTGGCCAAGATTGTTGAACGCATGGCAGCAATCAGTAGCCGTGCATTGCAAGAATCCTACCTAACGCTAGCCACTAAACGCACCTCCATTTTGGCGGGTGCTGAAACTGATGGCTATGTAGGGCGAAAAGCAGCGCCATCGAAAGGCCGTGCGCTAGTGACCAATACCGGAACAAAGCGCGTTACCTTGCCGAAATACAGCCAATGCGTGGCTGACAATCAATTGCGCTATACGCTAATGGAAGCCATTGATCTTATGCCGCAAGAAAGCGCCGCAGTAGAGGTGCAACAGTTCGAAGTATCCAAGATGACCTACACGGTCGATGAAGGAAAAAACTGGTTGGCCGTGGCGTTCCCTCAAGAGCTGACTAAGCGTATTCATAACATCATCGTGCGCGTGAACGGAGAAGAATGGACGCACGTCTTTAAGTTTCGTAATACGGACGGCAAATCCAAAGCCTACATGGAGTATTACAAGCCAACCGACCAGCTAGGCGTTCGTTTTGGTAACAACAATAACGGTCGTGCGCCAGCGACAGGTGATGTAATTGAGTTTGAGCTATGGCTGACTAATGGTGTGACTACCCTACTCGATGCGCAGTATTTAGAGCTTATCGATATGGGGATTCAAAGCGCCTATAAAGACCAGCTCTCAATCAAAACGTCCACCAGTATTATCGGCGGTGCAGAGCCGGAAGACATTGAGTCAATCCGAAACAACGCCCTTTACTCGCCAATCTATGACGAGCAGATAGCGTGGGACTCGGATTACATGACCTTTGTTAAGCGCAATATTTCTGGTGTTACTTGGTTGTCGATTTGGGGCGAAGCGGAGCAGGAAAAACTCACAGGAACGCCGGACGTTCGCAACATCAATACGATCTTTATTTGTGCTTACTCTGCCGATAAAACCGACGAGATTTTGAATCAGGAAATCCAAGTTCTATTCGCTGGCCGAGAGGGCTATAACGAGCGCTATAAGCTGGTGGAGCGTAAGGACGTGCCATTTACCGTGACGGTCAAAGGTAAGCTTTACCCAAGTTCAAATCCAGAATGGGCGACAAAGGTACTGGCCGATGCGTTAGATGAGAAATTTGGCAAACAGACAAGTCGCAATGAGCGCATTACCAAAAACCAAATTTGGGATGCGATCCAAGAGCTCAACGTGACTTTGGGCATTAAAGAGTTTGAGGTTGAAGTCGTTGGGATTCTTGACCGCATCCCGATTGATACTTACCACTATTTAGATGTGAATGCGTCAACCATTCAACTGAACTTCGATTACTCATAGAAGTTTTCGCACGGAGCAAGAAAGACACGGATGTTTTCGCATGCGAGAACTTTAAAACACAACACACTATATAGTTTTCGCATGCGAGAACTTTAAGAAACATCATCCCGTATAGTTTTCGCATGCGAAAACTTTTACACCAATAAGGCGAAAAACATGGCATTTGGAGACTTCAGAAAATGGCTATCTGGCCAGCTAACCAAGGCGCGTCAAAAGGAAACCGCTTGGGTAGATTTAGGAAGCGCGATCGCAGAGTCAATTGAAACTCACGTAGAGTCATACATTGAAAAGCTTAAAGCGCGTTCTTCACTGTACGAAATGGACAAAGAATCGCTGCTAGAAGACATTAAAGAGCTGCGAAAAATCTTCCCACTAGGCGAAGTGGCCGATGAGGACTTGCCACACGTTGTGATGCAGCGTAAGGACGAAATTCACTTTAAAAAGACCATTTATCCACTTATCTCAACGCTCGCGCGTGAATTTAAAGGGTTACGTGTTAAGTGGGAACGAATCTACGCGCCAGTAGACCAAGAGCAATTTCCATACGGCACGTTCTTAGTTCCCGAGTCAGAGTTAGAGCTGCAAAACGGACTAAACCCGAGCGACTTTTTTCTGACTAGTCGCGGTGCTATTCGCATCCCTTTGAACGACATTGCAGGTGAGGACGGCATTACCGAGGAAGCCATTCGAGCATTCGAAGCGAAGATTAAGCGAGTGGTGCATCCTCTTATCCCATTACGAATTGTTTTAGATGGCCAATTGTATTCTATTGAATTTGAAGTCATGGATATGGTGGAAATACCTAGCTATTCTGACCATGTTACGGTTGGAAAACAGACCACGACCGATATAGAATCAACACCGATCTATAAACAGGATTTCGTTCAAACTGGAACGACGACACAGGAAGAACGCCCTGCTAGCCCTATGTATGGTACACCTAGAATGGATGCGATCCCCTTAGATGCGATCTCCATTGATAGACGGTACTATTAACCCTATTCCTATTCCCCGTCCCATTAAAGCGCCACGACTTATACGAGGTCGTAAAGGTGCTTACACAAAAAGTAGTCCTATCGCAGTGTGAACTGCTTAATCGTTATTACGACGAACGCGCCTTGTCGTCGTTGCCTACCAATGGTACTGAGCCTTATTTCCAATTTGGCGATCTTGAATGGGGTTTTGACCTTATCCAAGAAATTGAGGGCAAGCCTAGCTGCATGCCTATCCCACTGGATAAGACAACCGTTGAAAACGTGTTTTACCGTTCTAAGGCGAACTACGCCTATGTGAACGGCAATATCGTAATCACGGCAAACTTGCCAGCGGGTACGCTAGCAGAAGATGAACAATACCAGTTCTCTTGCGTCGGCGTGAAAGATGCGAGCGGCGGTCTGATTCTAGTGGCTGTCACTCAACCAGTTTGGATCTACTCTGACCGTGGTCTATCGATAGAAATCGTGATTAACACGGCTCGCACGGATAGCGCTCAATTGGCGCAGGTAGGTGCCTAATGAGTCGCCCAAACTTCGAAGAAACGATCATCATCCCGCCACTGCTAACGGACTGGCAAGCACTACCGCTTATCACCGATACACAGTACCTAGAACCACTGGCCAGTAACAGCCTAAACCGTAAGTTTTACGGCATCGTTCGCGCTGGTATTTTCCGTGGTTTTGAATGTGCTCCGGCTGGTGGAATGAAACTGCGTGTGAGCAGTGGTGAACAATTTGGCGTGGCGTTAGTTGAGCGCGACGACTATGTGTTAACCGTTCGACAACAACACGATGTTGATGTGGAGATTCCGGCTGGTGCCACTTCTTATGTGGTGCTCGAAGCGTTCTATAAGTTTGGCGTAAAGACAAAACAAGTCGATTTAGCGTCAGACATTGAAGCGTCCGAAATTAAGGTGCTTCCGCAGGAAGCGGTTGAAGATCATCATTTGATATTGTGTCGCGCTACCGTGCCAGATGGCGTTACCCAACTCAAAAGTGAACACCTTAACTTTGATGATCGTGAACAAGGCGGTTATGACCTACAAGGTCACGTTTCACATCCCGATCCACATAAGCAATATGCGATGCGCGCCGAAGCCAATGCGCACTACGCAGACCGTGAAAACCCGCACCATGTAACCAAAGCGCAAGTTGGCCTTAGCTTGGTAAACAACTGGGACGCAACCAGTCAGATAAACGTAGATAACGATCAGCTTTATGCCACTGCGAGAGCCATCAAGTTGGTTCACGACAAAGCTGCTGCTGCATACAACAAGTCGGTTGAACATTGGCCGTACATTGCGTCTGGTGGCGAAACAAAAATCGCATTGCCTTACGAAGTGCCGGAAGTAGATTCATTGTCTATCCAAGGTATCGTGCAGACCAAAGACAGTGCTTGGCAATTCTTGAAAGACACTAATGAGGTTGAAGTAGCCGAACCACTTGAAACGGGTGATGAAGTGGTGATTACTCTTGGTGTTCCATCTCTAAGCTCAAGCTCTATCATTGCCGAGCTTCAAGAGCATATCGATAACCTTGAAGCCATCATAAACAGCGGTATCGCTGGCGCGCCTATGGAAGTATTCCATAGCCACTTCGCTAGTACGTCGAATACTTTCACTGTTCCACCAGTCTTTGAAGAACGCGCGATTAAGCTGGTGTTCCTACAAGGTGTGCAGCAATCAAAAGATATTGCTTACACCATCTCACCGGACGGTGATGTTATCCAGTTTGTTGACGAAATTGCAGCAGGAACGGAGATCACCTTGGTCGGCCAATCAGTTTTCAAATTCCCCTAGCCCTATTCCCCATAAATGCCGTTTTTACTAACAACGAAATTGGATTTTTTATGGCTACACAAAACAAATTAACTCGCATCAACCGTCTTGTTTCTGATCTTTCAGCGCAAGACGTTGGTGCATTACCAGCGGGCGCTCGCGCAACAGACTCATCAAAACTAGAGGGGAAAACCAAGGCACAAGTTGTCAGTGAAGCGCGCTCGAATCTTGTCCCAACTTCTCGCACTATCAATAACAAACCACTAACGGGCGATGTGACTCTGACTCACTCAGATGTGGGCGCAGCGCCAGCAAGCCACACGCACGACTACATCCCTAACAACAAGAAAGGCGTTGCAGAGGGTGTGGCTACGCTAGATAGCACTGGTAAGATCCCACAAGGCCAATTGCCAGCTATCGCTATCAAAGAAACGTTCCCTGTTAAGTCAGAAGCGGAAATGCTTGCTCTTACAGCGCAAGAGGGTGATATGGCAATCCGTTCGGATCTGCGTAAATCATTCGTTCTTATGCGCCAACCAGCGAGCACACTAGCGAACTGGCAAGAACTATTAACACCGACTGACGCCGTTTCGTCGGTGAATGGTCAGCGCGGTAACGTAGTGCTTGAAGCGACTGACGTTGGTGCGGAACCAGCGTTTGAGAAAAAAACAGCATTCAACAAAGACTTTGGTACTGCCGCTAACACAGTGATGCAGGGTAACGACTCTCGCGTTGTGAATGCAGTGCCAAAGACTCGCACCATCAACGGTCACGCGCTAAGCGCAAACGTCGAGCTAACCGCAGAAGACGTGGGCGCACTAGACGCTGGCGCAACTGCCGTTAACGCAGCGAAGCTTGAGAACACCACTAAATCGCAAATCATTTCACAAGCGCGTAGCGGTCTAGCAGCTAGCGGCGCGTCATACACCAAAGCGGAATCTGACGGTAAGTATGCCACCAAGGATAGTCTAGGCGCTTCCATCAAAGACGCGATCCGAACGGTGGATATTACTGTCGAATCTGCATCAACTACGGTGGCTCTGCCAGCGGGTACAGTCTCAGAAATCCTTGTTCTAAGCGTGTGCGGCGTAATGCAGAACGCAGGTGTATGGAGTCTATCTGGTAACACAATCACGTTCGGTGAACAGCTACAAGTTGGCGACATCGTGACGGTTATCGGCTTCAAGTAAACATGACCTTTCCTTTCCTACTTCCCCATTAACGATGTGCTCCGGCGCTTTGTCGGAGTTGCTGGTCATTGAATTGAGAAAGGCATACTTCTGAATGGCATTAAAAAAATTGACTCAAGTTGGTGGTAGTCCAGCTCGAAAATTGCGTGAAGAAATCACAACAAAAGTGGATGAACACGCTAGCAATAAAACGAACCCGCACGGAGTCACAAAGGCACAAGTAGGCTTAGGTAACGTACCAAACTATCCGGCCACCAGCTCGGTAACAGATGCGTCCAACAGCAAACTTGCGACCGCTGGTGCTGTTAAACAGGCATACGACAAAGGCATCGAGGGTTTAAATCGCGGTAACGCAGCTTATGACCGCGCAGAACAAGCAGAGACGAACGCAAATGCCCACACTGACAACCGCATTAGTTCTTTGATTGGTGGTGCGCCAGCAGAAGCGCTCGATACAATCAAAGAGCTTGGTGACGCGCTCATGGATCAAGAAGATGCGGTAGCGGCCATTACAACCAACATTGCTCAACACAAATCAGACAACTCGAACCCACACAAGGTTACGAAAGCTCAAGTTGGTCTATCAAACGTGCCGAACTACGCATTCACAGCAGCG
Organism: Vibrio sp. RM-41-2B; assembly: GCF_024744415.1. Classification (NCBI taxonomy): domain Bacteria; kingdom Pseudomonadati; phylum Pseudomonadota; class Gammaproteobacteria; order Vibrionales; family Vibrionaceae; genus Vibrio; species Vibrio sp. RM-41-2B. Next base: position 28,294 of record NZ_JAMQWD010000007.1, read on the forward strand.
GTTAATGATGCTAGCGATGTGAAATTTGCGGCGGCAGGTGCCGTTAAGAAAGCGTATGACCTTGCAGCGTCAAAGATGACTCAAGCGCAAGCCGATGGTCGCTACCTAAAACAGTCTGGTGGCACACTGACTGGTGGCCTACTCATTGATGAGGGCAGTTCCAATGTTTCTCAATTGCACATAGGTCATGCAGGTAAGCGCTTTCATGTTGAAACGAAAACCGATGGCACCTTTGAGGTTGTAGAAAGTGACGTTTCAAGTCGATTAAAGATCCGCAAAGGTGGTGAATCAACACTATACGGCTCCCTAAACGCTACAGAGTCGGTATCTTCGAATCGTAGTGTTGAAGTGCAAGGCACTCGCGCTGGTAATAACGTTCCATCGAGCGAGCAAGTTAAGCTGGACGGGTACGGGTTGATTGGTAATCGTCGGGCGGTTTACTTAACGAACGGTTCTAATTCGTCGGATGCTTACGTTCAAATCGCGGTGGGTGGCGCTCATAATGGAGGGGACGCCAAGTTAGACCTGACTCGATCAAAGCTTAGTTCCAGTGTCCCTATTGAAGTGCAAGGGAATAAAGTAGTTACAGAGGCGTTTAACCGTACTGAGGTTGTGCGCACCTCTTTAGGTAGTGACAACTCTTGGTGTCAGGTTGCTAACGTAACGATGCCTCAATCAAGCTCTACTGCGGTTATTGAGTTCTTTGGTGGTGCTGGCTTTAACACTGACTTGCACTATCAGTCGTCACGACATCAAATGATTCTGAGAGCCAGTAACGGAAACCCTAAAGGTCTAAATGGTCAGGTTATTACAGACCATCCTAGCGGCTTGCCATTTAGTGAGTTTGGTTGGGTAAATACTAGCGGTGACAATTACGCCATCTATGTAAAAACACGTAGTGCCTACAGTACGAACATTCTTATTCGATACATGTGTAGTCACACCATTACGCCATACGTTAGCAATAAGGGGGCAAGCCAGCCAGCGGGTATTGTCAAAGGGCGAATGGTCACTAGCTATACGTCTTACAATAAAGACTTAGGGGCAATTAACTCTGTTGATGGAAAGGGTTTAGAGCTTGATTACTCTACAAAGAAAGCTTGGATTGGTTCTCGTAATTCATCTTGGTGCCACATGGAGACTGAGGCCGCAAGCGGCTTTTACTCTTACTCCGCGTTCACCTTTGCTAAAGGGATTGATGTAATGCTCAATCAGAGCATTTCATTAGGTGGACGAGCTGCATTTCGTAACACAGACGGCTCTTGGCTCCGTATCAACGATACAGGTGCTTTTGGCGGTATTTTTTTCGGTAGCTCACTGGTTCGTACTGATGGTGAGTTTACTGCGGGTTCTTGGAGTGGTTCGAATGATGCCGTTCGTATGGATAATAGTTTTATGGATTCATCATGGGCGACGAATGGCCGTGCTGGATTCAGTATCAACTGTAAAGATAGTTCAAGTGCGCATTGGGCGTTAGCCTCGTACTATGATGGCACCAATATCCGTTCTGGCATCCAGATCCTATCTAACTCAGAGGGTCGGATGCGCTTCTACACTAACCGCCGCAGTAATTATGTAGACATTAAGGACGGCAATGTATATGCAGGTTCGCCTCAGAGCTCGGCTGGTAACTCTCTCGCACGTAAAGACTACGTTGATAGTAAGCTAGCGGGTGTTTCATCACGCGCTGGAGAGGTTGCCTTGGGCTGTAATGCGGGGCTAAGAGAGGGCAACCTTACGATAGATGGCATTACATGGGAGTTCAAGAATTGGATAGGATGTTTCCTCGATCCGTTTGATTTGATTAACTACAACGCTCCGGTTGCTGGTTTTGATGTTCGTGTTGAGGGGTATTACGAAATTGAATGGACTGCGATACGACGCCGCAATGCTTCAAACTCATCGACTGTGTACTCTGCAATCGCCAAAAGCAATAAAATTATAGCGGAGGCTCAAAGTGATTCCAACGACTTCGATGCCGTGCCAACGACTTGTCGATGGGTAGGAAAATTATACTACGGTGAGCTTATTCAATTCTTAGACAGAGGTGCATCCACGCCTATTCGGGGTTCGCATTTCTCGATCCGCTACATCAAGCCATAACCATCAACCAAAGGGACACGATGCTGTCCCTTTTTTGCAAAGTTTTCGCATGCGAAAACATGGGCGCATATTGATGCGAAAACCAATATTTATATAATCTTCCTCGTCAAATATCGATTCGACTCGACTATCCTCGTTGGAAGTTTTGTATGCGTTGCCGCGCAACAAAACGCTTGGATTAGCCTCTCACCAGTCTTTTGGTTGAGAGGCTTATTTTTTATATAGACTCTTGAAATCTAACTTTTTTCCGCAAAACAGCCCTATTTAACACCCATTCAAAAGTAAGTAACGCCCGTCTATTGAGCAAAAGCCAACATTCCGAATACACTCGATAGGTGATATACAAAAGGGGGATTTAATGCCAGTGTCAGTTGTTGGTGAGAGCTTTGCGATTAGCGTACTGGCTCTATCTGTCCTCAGTGGTGTTGGGTCATATCTCCAAGGCATACGCGAGCAACGTCTAGCTGGTGGATTCCTTGATTTTTTAACCGAGCTAACGCTGGCGTTGGTGGTCGGTTTGATAGTCGCTTACTTGTGTGAAAGCGAGGGTGTGGAGGCTGGTTATACCAGCGCGCTTGTCCTCATTGCGTCGAACAACGGAGCAGACTCGATCAACTTTATCCGCAAGCTGGCTAGCCAAATGTTAGCGAGATTTTTTAATACCGGAGGGCAAGGCAAATGATGGAATTTGCAGTAATTGGCCTAGCCATTGCTGACCGATTTTTGCTTAAACGAAACGCAGTAAGAATACTGCATGCAAACCAGATGGACGATTCCGATGTGATTCGATTCGTTCTTGGTTATCAATCTCAGCGAGCCATAACGAGTGGGACTTTAACCTATTCGTTGCGCAGTAAAAAACGACCAAAAGCCGTCATTACTCGCACACGTAAGCTCGACTTTTCACACGCCGGACATAACAGCGAATACCTGACGTTCGATCGCAAGTTACTCGAACTCGAAGCGGGGGAAAAGCTGCATGGCGAGTGGATTCTGGACGTTAAGATTGAGCGCTCCTGTTCCCTAATCAATCCGCTATACAAAATCTTTCCTACCTGTACGACATATTCAGAGGAATTTGAAATTGCGTAACAACAGTAAGTTTGCACTAGACCAGTCACATAACTATGTGGTGGTCGATTTTGACAACGTGACCGAACGCGGCCTTAAGAGTCTGATCACTGCGTTAAAACAAGCTGGTGCGACTGTTACAGACGTAGAAGCCTCGAACAAGAGAACGAGACGAGACGGCGAGACAGTTAAACGCGCCAAGTTATTCTTTGATAATGGCCAGTCAATGACGCTGTTTATTGGTGATGAGGGTGATATTTTCCAAATGACACTCAACAGCACTAAACAGCCTATCCCTAGCGTGAAGAACGAGCGCGAGCTTGCGCGTGAAATGGTTCGCCTAATGAAGCGCAACCAAAGCAAGTTTGACAAGCAAGTTGCACGTAAAGCGGCTAAAGCCGTTAAAGACACCTCAGACATTCAACCAGCTACACGTTCTGTTGCTAAGCGACTTGAAGAAGCCAAAGCGGCTGAACAAGTCGCTCAGTCCAATTACACCAATGCCCTAGCCGCTCGGGATAGCGTTCGCACTAAGTTGGAAGAAGAACAACGCCGCATAGCAGATCTCGAAACTGCATTAGAGCAAGAGAAGCAAGAAACCAAAGAACTTGAAGCACAATTAGAGGCGGCAAAGTCATGATGTTTACCAGTCAAAATCAAATCAAGATTGTGGATCGCATCGACCATCTGGCCAAGAAACTCACGCCGGAGCAGATTGAAGCGGTGCTGCAAGGTAAAAACGCCGATCAAATCCTAGAAGCATTGTCACTTGAGGATTTGGAGAACACCTACTTGTATCAGTGCAAACCTGTGCCACAAATGATGCTAGAGGCGTTCAAATCGAAAGCCTCAAGGCTTGAATTTCGTGCTCAGCAATTCGGTAAGCACTTGGAGCGTAAAACCCCTACTTTATCGGTAGAAGCCGTTGAAGTAGGCAAACCGCGCAAGTCTGGTGCGGTTGCTGTCCAAATGGTGAAAATCCCGTTTTCAGATGGCCAGAGCATTTCTATTGCGTTCCATGCGCCGGATAACGATCCGCTAAAAATCAATCCAGATGACACGTTAATCGCGTTCCGCTTTCTAATGAACTCGCGCGATATTACTCACGTAGTCGCGCCAAAGGGCAACATGGATTTATCCCTTAAGGAAGTGACCAACAAGCTAGCGCAGTTGCTTGAAAACAACAGCGAGAAATTTGTCGCTGCTAAGGCCAAGAAAGACGCTGACAAGAAAGCATTGGAAGAAGCGCAACAAAAGGCACAAGAACTTGATGAACAAGCTGCGCAACTAGGCGAAGAAGCTACCGACTTGGAACAAAAGCTCGATGAGCTGGCCAAGAAAGAGAAGCGCTTGGAAACTCAGATTGCTACGCAGAACGAAATCCAAGAAGAACTACGAAAACAGCTTGCTGCTATCAAGCCAGCAGCAAATACAGCAACGAAAAATGTAAACGCTGGTGGTAGTTCGTCTCAAGTGATCGAGCAATGGGACGCTTCATGGACTAAGCAAGAGAAACGCGACTTCATCATTAACCGTGCTTTCAATGGCGATCTTGATGCCTTTGTTAAGCAGCTAAGCCTAGAGTTTAAAGACTCATTAGAGTTTTCAGGTGCAGCAAATCAAAACGTTCCTAGCACTTATTCAGAGTCGTATATCAATGATGTGATTTATGACCTCGATAAAGGTGCTATGACGGTATCAGAGCTTGCCGAGGCTAAAGAATACATCCGTGATTCAATTGAAAACGATTTTCCTCAGTTGTCAGACGAAGAACGGGAACGAAAAGCAAATATCGAGCGCAAAGAATGGCTATTGGCTCTTATTGGTCGCAAGACCATTGCTAAGGGCTGGAAGATGGATAAAGGCGAAGATAGCGAGCCGTTTGTCTACTTCGAATCCCCTGACGCGAACGACGATGATAGCTTTGGCCAGTACATGATCCACGCGCGCGATAACCAAACCTTGGCTGTCACTTACGGCGAGGGTTCACCGCTTGCTGGTGGCGACGATCTACAAGGTTGGGAAGCTGCTAAATCACTTATTCTGGCTGACTACGATCGCGAATCTAAGTTGCTTCAAGATACCGATGACAGCAACGAAGAACCACAACCAATTGAGAACGACGAGCCAAACGCGAACGACCAAGACAAAGACGAAACCACGGATAACCTATTCTGGTATGGCCTACGTCTACGCCCTTATGGCTTGGGTACCACGCCGCCACAACATCAAGTGGTTAAGTACCTCGATCCAGAATCGGCTAAAGAGCAATTCGCTGACGCTGGTAATGGCATTCGCCACGGTGCGATCGCTTATGACCAAAAACTGCCACCAGAACTAGTAAGCAACTTTGACCTAGAGCCGCTATTTGGCATGGTTGAGGGCGACCTAGAAGAAGCGGAGCGCATCGCAACCGAAGCGCTAGACCAATGGGTTGAGGACAAAGGCGTTGATGAAATTCCTCAGTCTACGCTCGATACCCTAAAACAAGTGGGCTTCAAAGCAGCGTTCGCTAAGCAGCTACGCCAGCAACCAGAAATGAAGAACCGCAAGGAAAATCCAAACGCGTACAAGCTATGGAGCGCATCGATTGACCTTGTGACGCCGGACATGATTCAAGAGATTGCCGAAGACCTAATGCTGGTTCAAAGCGATGCTGAATTACAGCGCCAAGCAGAACACACGCAAGGCCGCATGCGCTTCCAAGAAGCTGCTCTATCCCAACTTAAGGATATGCAGTCAGTAAACCCAAGCGATCGCAAACGTCTTGTTATGCTAGCTGACCTAACGCTAGGTACTGGTAAAACACTAAAACGTGGCGAGAAAGTGGATGACCAAGCTAAGCGTATTTCAGAACAAGCGCACCTAGTGGAATCACTACAAGGTGAAACCCTAGCGTCACTGGAAGCGCAATTTAAGAACCGCAAAGAGATCACTGATTTCCTAACGGCTCATCGCATTCCATTTAACCGCCGTGCGAAACGCGCTGACCTACTGCAAGCTATCTTGAACTACCGTGACGGATTCTTTAGTGCAACGGCGAAAATGTTCGACCTACGCGCGCTACGTGGCGACCTATACGAAAAGTTTGAGAACGGCGAAGCGTTAGCACTGGATGACGTAGAAAAAGCGTTTAGCGCGACTACGGTTTACCATGAGGGAGACGTAGCTTACACCAAGGCAAAAGGTGAAACCGTCATTCCAGCAATGGCAGACCAAGGCGAGGACTACCAAAAAGTTGAGCGCTTCATTAAGGCGATTGATGACGGTATCTACCCTGACCTATCCGAACTAAGTTCAGATGAGCTCTTTGCTCAGCACTATGCAATGGCAAGTGTTACCAACCAAGACATCCTGGCAATTCATGGTTTTAGATACTTGGATAACGATGAGCAGATCGACAATGAACAGATGGCGCGCGCTATCCATAACTCGGTCATGCCATTGTGGTACACAAAAGCTATCGAAGCGGAATACGAAAGCCGTGGCTTCCCTAGCCTTGCTGCGTTGCCTGACTTGAACCATAAAGGTCAATTCAAGGCGACACGCGAGAAACGCTACGCACCAGTTGGCACTATTGGCCAATCTGATTTTAGCGTTATCGATACGTACACAGGCAAGGTGCTAGAAACTGGCCTAGAGGGCGCAGCAGCGCAGCAAAAATCGACTCAACTAAACGACCAAGCAGTGAAAGAAAGCACTATTGCAATCTTTAACATGCTTAAGGACGGCAAGACGCTTGAGCAAATTGCAGAGACGGAATACAGCGCACCACTAGAGCCTGTCAGTCCTGCCATGTTCACCACAATCAACGGCTTTGAATCATTGTATTCAACGTTAGCCATTAACGGCTCGGGTTCGCTTCACTCGCGCCCAACACTACGCGAGAACGCCGACAAGCTACTGGCTAAGGTGGACGCTGACGGCAAGATTAACGATGTTGCGCTAACCGAAGAACAAGAGAACCAAATGGAAAATACATTTGGCTACAGTTTCTTCTCTGCGAAGTCGAACAAGGGTAAAGAGCTACGCTTTATCGCTAACACCAATTCTCGCAGCTACCTAACGGTTGACGGTGCTAACAAACTGCTTGAGCTATTGGGTGCTAAGAACGCCGTAGAATCTGACACAGCAGATGAAGTGAACAAGGGTGCATCCGAGGAAGAAAAACAACTTCTCGCACTAGACCCAACTCAATATTCATTTGGCTCAATTTATGAGAGCGAGGGCATTCGAGATACGGGTGAAATCGCTAAGCGAATCCGCGCCTTTATCGCTCAGCTTAAGAAAGCTGGCAAGATCAGTAATGACGTTAAAATCTCAGTACGCAAGCCTCGCTACGGCACACTAGACCTAACGCTGACTGACTTGCCAAGAAACGTCATGCTCTACAATCCAGCTTACCTACAGTTCGAGATTGATAACCCTAACTCGCCAGCGCCACACGGTATGAGCCGTTATACCGAAGCAGTAGATCAGCTGATCGAGTTCGTTAACGCTTATGTAGGCCAATACGACTACAACAACAGCGACACGATGACCGATTACCACGATCGCAATTTCTTTGGTGGCCGCCTAACCGTGGACTTTGATTTTGGTAAAGAGCGCAAAGTGGTAGAGCTCGCGTCTCTAACTGAAATGCACCAGCAAGGCGAACAGGCAGAGGATGACGTATTAGACGTTACCTCATTCCGTGAAAGCCTAGATGAAGAAGAAGCGAAAGCACTTGAGCAGCTAGAAGCCTTTACCAACCTAGAGCTAAAACTTGGTAAGCAGGAAGTGACTTTCCCAACAGGCCGAGTGAAGTCGATTAATGCGAAAGATGAGGATGGACTAACTTACAGCCTAGACGTTCTATTCGACATTCTAGCGACCGACTTAAGCGAAAAAGCGAAAGCTCAACTTGAGACGATTAAGGACTGGCAATCTTCGGATACCTACTACAACGAAAAAGGCACATTGGTACAGCCAAGTGTTGCGGCAGGTATCCACTCAGTAAATGGCTCAGTGCCAGCGAACGTGTACGCTCCGCTAATCGCCCGTTCATGGTTAAATGAAAGCCACGCTGACATTTATCCGATCGCTAAAGATGGCGAGTACAAGTTCGCGCTATACCAAGGCAACGACTTGATCGGTGAATTTGACGATACAGCGGAAATGGAAGCGCTATTAGTGAAAGCGTTCAATCTAAGTAGTGAGGCGCCTCAATCTGAAACAGAGGGCAATAACGAAGAAATGGAACATGTAGAGAAACTAAAGGAAATCCGAGATTTCACTGGTGAACCTACGCCGGAATTGGTTGATGAGTTCCAAACCGCACTAGAACAGGCTTACGCCCACTTCGAAGCTAACGACCAAATAGCAGAGAACGAAGCGTTGATGGATGCCGCTCTAAGCAACATCACAAGCATGATCCAAGCGCAAATTTAATCACAACCAAGGCCGCCACTTCGGCGGCCTAAACCGGAGACAATCAAGTGTTAAGCTTAAGAGAAAAAATGACGCTCAACCGCGATGCTGCGGGTTTGTTGAAAGAGCTTAAGAGTGGCCAGCTATCGATTGGTGAACGCATCAAAAAGAACCGTGAGCTGGTGGAAATTCTTAATAAACTGACTGGCGCTAACCAAAAGGTTGAGCAGGAGCCGGTATCAAGTACGGATGAGCCAATATCGGTAGAAGAATTTTCCAAGTTAGGCCGCTCCGATAAGATTGAAAAGCTCAATGAAGTGCTACTTCTGCCTAACTGGTACGAATACGAAATGGCGTTTTTCCCTAACTACCAAATGGTTGAAAAGGGCGATAACTACGTTGTGTACAAGGATGGCGAAAACTTCCAGTTTGGCTACAAAGGGCATATTGCGCGAGGTTTGGACTACTGGAAAAACGATGCGGGCTCAGCCAAGAAAAATGGTGGTTTTGGTAGCTGGTCGCGCGCTGACCGTAGCAAGGCTATCAAGACCATCACTAAGCACATTGAGCAGAATGAGCGCGACAATGGCGAACGTCCAGTTGAACAAAGCGAACTGGTTGCGAGATTCCTTGCAGGGGAGTTTAATACAGCCAAGCCATCGTTGTTTGTTGATGTAATGCGAGACGTTCACTCAGAGGGCTTGGAGCTAGATAGCATCAAGCAAAAAGCGATTGAATGGTTCGAGCACAATCCTAACAAACTGGCCGCTTAAGTTTTCGCATGCGAGAACTTTTTGCATGGAGCGCGAAAGACACGGATGTTTTCGCATGCGAAAACTTTTCAGAGAACTTGAGAAAAAAACAATGAATGTTTTCACTAAAATTCGAGCAGACTATTACTACAAGCAATCTTTAAACCTTGCACTAGCAGCCAGCGAACGTCAAAACTACGCCAAGGCGCTTTTCGCATTGCTTAAGAGCCTTTAATCCTTTTCCCTATCCCAAAAGTTTTCGCATGCGAAAACTCGCCACTCCAACCGGAGCGGTCAAATTGAACCAACTCACATCAATTAGCGCCGAAATCAAAGAGGCGAAAAACATCAATGACCTAGCCGAGATTGTTCAACTGTACGCAACAGACAATCCAAAACCCAAGCTAGGTCGCACCAGCTACGTTGTGACAGCAAAAGGCGACGAAGTGGAAACAGGATTTAAAGTCGTGGAAGCCAGCGACCTTATTCCATCGAACGATTTGGACGGTCGAATCAATCCGAATTTCCCACAAGAGCTGCAACCGCGCGACCATACTCGTGTATCCTCAAAATTGCAGATCTCAAAGATGGCCAACGATTTGCGCCCACAACAATTAACGGATTCTGGACTATCTAGCCACGGCGCGCCGATTGTCGGCTCGGACAATGTGGTGGAGTCGGGAAACGGTCGAACCATCGCTATCATCAAAGCGTATAGGAAGGGCAAGGCTGAAAAGTACCGCCAGTTCCTAATCGACAATGCGGAGCGCTTCGACCTATCACCGGAGAAAGTTGAGAGTATGCGCGAGCCAGTGTTGGTTCGAGAACGTGTTACCCAAGTTAACCGTGCTAAGTTTGCCCGAGATTCCAACCTCTCTGACTTGCAACAGTTGACATACTCCCCTAGCAAATTCGCTAGGGGATTCTTAGTTCAACACGCTTTCACTAGATAGCCTATTTTGAGGCTATCCTCGATCCAGTCGCTCCCTAAGCTAACCCCGCCAGTCCAGCGGTTTTTATATTCTTCGCTGCGTTAATATCACGATCATGGTGCATATTGCATTCTGGACAAGTCCAGCTTCGGATATTAAGCGGCATTGATTCGTGTACGAACCCACAACAGCTACAACGCTTTGAGCTAGGGAAGAAGCGTTCTATCTCAACGATAGTTCGTCCAGCCCATTCTGCTTTGTATTTGAGTTGGCGAACGAACTCGCCCCAACTCGCATCAGCGATGTGTTTTGCTAGTTTTGGATTGCGGAGCATGTTCTTCACTTGTAGCGATTCAACACAAACAACTTGGTTTTCGTTTATCAGTTTGCGAGACAACTTGTGTAAGTGGTCTAATCGACTATCAGCAATTTTTGCGTGTAGACGGGCTACTTTCTGGCGCACCTTAGCGCGATTATTACTGCCTTTCTTTTTCTTGGCGAGTTGACGCTGTAGGTATGCCAGTTTGCTTTGGTAGCGTTTGAAGTGGCGAGGATTATCGACTTTCTCACCGCTATCTGTGATGAACAGGTTATTTAAACCCAAATCAATACCAACCGTTTTAGCGGTTACAGGCATTGGTTTAGGCTCAAAACGGCATAGCATAGACACAAAGTATCGACCTGCGGTGTCTTTTGAGATTGTGACTGTGGTTGGTTCGCTAGGTAGTTCACGACTCCAACGGATATTAAGCGGCTGCTTGGACTTGGCAATAAATAGCTGTCCATCGCGGAACTTAAATGCAGATTTAGTGAACTCAGCAGACTGTTTGTGACGTTTCTTTTTTTCGACAGGGTATTTTGCTCGACCCTCAAAGAAGTTCTTAAAAGCAGCTTGCTGGTAACGTAGTGATTGTTGCAAAGGCACACAAGAAACATCATTAAGCCAGCTTAACTCCGGATCTTTCTTAAGCTCGGTTAATCGGCTTGATGCTGCGCTGTAGTTCACCTTAATTTTGTCATTACGGTAAGCGTCAGTTCTCCAACGTAGGATTCTGTTGTAAACAGTCCGCACACAACCGAACGTTCTTGCTAGAAGTTCAGCTTGCTCATTAGTTGGATAAAACCGTTGTTTGATTGCGATCTCTTTCATGTCTTACAAACGCTTTTGACTTAACTCATTGAGTTAGCCCCGCAATAAACGGGGCTTTCTCTCCCGATTTAACTTGTCTGGAAGTCCATTTTTTCTAGGGCAAGTTCAAACCCCGAGCAAAACAGATATTGAGCGTCCAGAATTGAATCAACGCGAAGATCACCACCACAAAGCAGCCAATCTTGAAAATGCTGTTCTGGCGAGTCGTTCCAATCGACAGGTTGTAAGGCGTTGTAGATCTGACAAAGAAGCTCTACAGGCGCGTTTAGATCTTGGGAGAGGTAGTCTTGCGCAGCTTGAAGTGCGGCGCGCATGTTGATTGTAGAAGTACCAATCATGATTTCAGTCCTGTTAAGTTATTGTTTAACTCACCAAAACCGAGGCTAACCAGTGGTGGTGAGCTGATTCGGGATTAGCCTTACCGCTTAACAGGAAACGGCGCACCGAAGTGCTCCCAAACCAGCCCACCATAATTAGGATGTGCAGATTTTACGCAATAAAAAACCAGCAGGATGCTGGCGACTTGCGCCTGTTAAGTTTCGAGAGGCTAATCTCGACACCGGATTTTGCCAGTGCCAAAATAGATTAACTCCGAAAAAATAGGTTTTGCAAGTCGTTTTTTTAAATATAATTTTTTATATGCAATCTGGCAAGCAGTAAAATGTTGTTTTTAATGCTGCGTTCGGAATGTAATTAACCCCTAATCACCACAATAGAATTAACCAGAAAGGGCAGCGTTCCTCCCCTCCCTGTTTCGGGAAGGGAGGGGAGGAACGCTGAAACATTTTGATGACGAACTAGAGCTATTTGGCTGGCAAGACGTGCCGCTCGATCACTATTTGGTTGGTGTGTACCGTGACGGCGGGTACTACGTCTTAACGAAAAACGGGCAGCCTATCAGCCACCCGCTTTAAAAAAGTTTTCGCATGCGAGAACTTTACACGCGATAACCCACTAATTGAGCTTCACCAACTGGCACTTGCTCAAGTTCGCCATCATCAAACAGTACCGTTAGCTTGTCGCTATGCTTGCCAGATGCGAACACCAAACCATGACGACCATTAACCATGACACAAATACTGGTAGGCTTTTGGTTTGCTGTAGGCTTTTTGCTTACTGGTGTCTTATCGGTCTTTTCTGCTTTCTCGGGTTCGCTAGGTTTAGGGGTAACTTCCACCTCGCTATCTAGCTCGCCAGTACGCAGTTTTACACAATCTTGGCGCGTTAGCTTCTCGCCGCTTTCCAGTGCTTCACGAACGCGCTCAGAGTTATCGATGCTGGCTTTGCGTAGTTCGTTGATGGACTCAACATCACCAATAATCCCTTTTTTGAATGCTTCCAAAACAAAGTTAGGGGCTTTAAGCACATTTAGGTATTTCGAAATGTAGCCGTCTGATTTGCCAAGGCGCTTAGCTAAGCCACGGTTATCAAGATTGTGCTTTTTCTTAGCTTGGTCAAACGCCTTACCCAACTCGATTGCCGTTAAATCTTCACGTTGGATGTTTTCAATAAGCTGGCCAAAAATATCGCCCTTTTCACGGACAATACATTCAACGTGAGTCAGCTTGTCGCTCAACATAGCGGCGCGCCAACGTCGTTCACCCTCTTGGATTTTGTATCCCTTGCCATCGAACGGGTAAACAACGACAGGTTGAATTTGGCCGTTTTCTTCTAGGCTTTCGCATAACTCAAGTAGTGATTCATCGTTAAATTCTTCACGAACTTGCTCAACTGAATACAAAGAGTCTTTAGGGATAGCCAGCACTTTCGCTGCATCGCGGATTTCTACCGCTGATTCATCCAAGAGATTATCTAGGTCGCTAAGCTTGATTCGATCTCTTAAGCTTTTGGTCATGCTGTCACCTCTACCATGCGCTTGCAAAGTTCCTCACAAACCGCTGTAAAGCCGAATTTCTCAGCCGCTTTAGGGTTGGTTTCAATCAGTGCTTTGCCTTGGTTTAGAGCTTCACTTACGCGCGTTGTTTTAATCAGTTTGTTTTCAAAAACTAGGTTGCCGTACTCTTTACGAAGTTCCGCTTCCTGTTCGCGCTGGTCGTTTGTAATGTTGGCTTCGATAAGGTTTAGGACAATGCCTAATACTTCCAAGTCAGGGTTCATTCGACGGATTTGGCGCGAGGTCTTAACCAGCTCATTAACGCCTTTGATCGACATTTTTTGTGCTTGGCTAATGATAAGTAGCTTACTGGCCACAAGTAGCGCTGCATGCTGTAGCGCGTTCGCCGCTGGTGGACAGTCGATAAAGATATAGTCGTAGTCGTCTTTGATAAGGTCGATAGACTCAGCCACGTTTAAGATTTGTGATTGAGTAATGTTACCCATGCGCTTATCGCCGCCAATAACGTGTACGTTTTCGCTGACTTCGAAAGGTTTAGCCTTTACTGGATTTTCAAAAAGGTTGTAAGCGTTGTGTAGGCAGCTCGCAGATGTGTACTCTGGATTCTCGACCATTTCCGGTGCGATTGAGCCGCCTAAGTTGTTTTGTGGGTCAAAGTCCAGGAATAGACATTTGTTGCCTTGGCTAGCGATGCTAATGCCAAAGTTGTAAGTACAAGTTGTTTTACCAACGCCGCCTTTTTGGTTGGCAATCGCCATGATAATGCTCATTAATTAATTTCCTTTGCTGGTGGAATTTGTTTGCTGTTTTGGTTTGCTCAGTGCTACCTCAAGATCCTCGATATAGCACTGAACTACGTAATCAGTTGTACCGCCGCCGTGCATTGCTTTGTAAATAGCAGTGTGGCAAGGGCTTACACCCTTAACGCCATCAATGAGCTGCTTGGCTTTTCTGGTACTTCCTGCCTTTTGGACTAATTGATTTAATCTTTCGCATCGTTCCTTGGATGCCATATCAACGCCTCTCGATTGTTGTCACTGGCAACAGGCACACACTATACGTTGCCAGTAGCAACAGCACAAGAAAAAAAAGTAACAAACAGAACCGATTGCACAAGTTTTCGCATGCGAGAACATTAGATAAATTGTGAGATTGATTCCATGTGTTTTCGCATGCGAAAACTTTTTGACAATTCTATTACTTAACTAGGTTACAAAGAGCAGCGTCAACAGGCATAAGAAGGAAAAAGCACCTAGTTGCATAATTCATTGTTTTTAATAAAAAATATTGAAAAACCTGTTGAATATGAAAATTATTTCATATAAATTAAATTACAGATAGGCGGCAACAAAACTATTAGGGGTAGGATTGATTGCATCAAAGCTTATCTGTTCAACGTGCAATCCCCGCCATTTGTTCAGTGGCGGGGTTTATTTTTTCTATCTCAAAAGTTTTCGCATGCGAAAACTTAACGCATCGATTTGCTGTTAACACTCCACGCTTCGAGATTTACGTCCTCGATAGAATATTCAAATTCTTCATCATCGACGTAGTAGGTATGTAGGTTTGCTTGCCAGTAGCCTTTATCAACTTGCTCTTGCTGGTACGCCCACGCAGCACACAACAAAATCGCAGGGTCTTCGAAATTGAAGTGTTGCTCTGTGATCACTTCTGAATCGCTGCCAAGGTCATAACCATGCTTGGCCATGAGCGATTTAACCGCCCACCAATAAGCGCCATAGTGACGGTACATGAGCGGATTGGCTTTAAGTGTTTTGTAAATGCCATCTACTTGAGCTTGGATAAATGCTTCTTTGCTTTGCGCTGTTTCTAGCGCCTCATCGAGTAAGGGCTGTAGATCTTCAACGGTAGGCAATTTTACTTGGGTAATCATTGTTGTCTCCAAAAAGTTTTCGCATGCGAGAACTTTTCGCATGCGAAAATTTGAGTTAGGCAGCTTCGGCCATTGTGTTGTGAATGGTTAATAGCGATTTCGCTAGCAATTCCAAATCCGCTTTCGCAGAGATAAACCACCAGCCGCCATTAAATTCACTGCTTGCGTTTGATGCGAAGTCAGCGCCATACTCGGCCTTAGCTTCCTTGTCACCAGCGAACATCACTTTAAGCGAACCTTTAAGGCCATTGTTGTCCATCAAACCAATGCGCTCGTATGGCTCTACAACAATCTCTTTTCGGTTGCGACCGCGCTTAGGCTTCCAGCTAATTGGTGAAGTCACCATTTTAACGTCGATGCCAATGCCTGACATTAGTTCGCTAAACTTCTCGATGCTCTCTACGTTAATGGCAGAGATATTATCGATTTTCACTTTCTGCGTTTCGGTCACTTTAACCTCGGCCTTTTCCGGCTTATCCGCATTTAGGTACTTCTCGATAAATTCCTCACGCTGTGCGCTGCGATAAGTGAATAGCGAACCATACGCACCTTTCATGCGATTCAATGACCAGTCATCCGAGAAGATTAGGCCATCACCGGATAGGAACTCACGTTCGCCAATAGCGTGTAGGTCAGCACATACCTTAAGCATGGTTTCTTGTGAGTTTTCGCCGTAAATCGCATCGACCTTTTTCAGTAGGTGTGTATCGGTCGTTGGTTTGTATTGCGTCATCCAGTACGCGATCTGTGATAGACGTTTCGCACGGTCAGGGTCGTTAGCCACCAGCTTAGTGAAGTCAGCGAATAGCTTATCTTCCAGCTCTGTGCGGTATTCGCTAGAGCGTTCGGTCAGAATATCGGTGTAACGAGTGAACTCACGAGCCGATAGGCGGCGCGCTTCGTGTGCGTTGGTGTAACCTGTCCATTTCAAATTGCTTAGATGGTTATCTAGCTCTTTAAGGAAAGTGATAGACGTTTTGTAAGTCGTCTCTGCTTTCAGTAGCGCTTCTTGATAAAGCTCAGGGTGTTTTTCCTCGAATGCTTTGATCTCAAGTGTCACCAGTTCAACAACTTCCTGTTCGCTCACTTGGTTGCCGTTTTCCATCGCCTGTTTGTCCCAATCGCTACCGATAAAGAAACTTAGAATGTCGTGTTCCAACATCACGCGACCCTTATCTTCCAATTGCTTGGTTACTTGGTCGAGTAGGGCTTTCACGATCGCTTTATCGCTCGCATCTGGATAAATCAGCGTTTGGTCTGGTTCAACATCCAATCCCCACGGCGTAGAGAATGAACCGTCAACATTGCGCACCAAACAACGGCGGCTGTTACCGTAGGCTTTCATTTTCTTCTCTGCGACCAGTTCAAAGAACGTCTCACGGTCAAACGTATGAGCGACTTCACTTAGTGGTACACCTTGGAGCGCTTTTGCTTCTAGCGCAGCTCTATCCTGATTCACTGGCGCAATTTCAATGATGCGCTCAACAGGTAGATCGACGTAGTTGCGTGACGCAGGTTCGCCGTCCATTTCAGTAATAAAGCCGTCCACCGTGCCAGATTTACGGTCGAAGTTGGTGATCATGATTGTTGCTTTTGAATCGTACTCGGCGCTCCAAGAACGGCTCTTAACTTCGGCTTTGTAGGTGTAGCCATTACGCACAATCACGCCATTGCGAACAATGTACAACTCTGGATGAGTTAGGAAGTCAGGGTAATCCTTTAACACACCGTCATTGATGGCCAGCTCCATTGCTGGTTTCAATTTCTTGATGGTATCGCTCGCTTTGTCGCGGTTTTTGATCGCTGCTTCATAGGTTTTGATTTGGCTTTCTAGCGCAAACAGTCTGCCTTTGGTGCGTTGGTAGTTTTTGTGCTGCCAACTGCCGTGCTTCTCGCCCTCTACACGTAAGCGATCTTCTTCCACCTCTTTGCGTAGCGGCTCTAACTTCTCGCGTAGTTCGGCCAGCTCGCCCTCAACCGCTCTCACATCCAAAGCAAGCATTTGGGTGGCTTTGATGTACTTGCTAACGTTAATACTTGCTAGTCGGCGTTCCTCTAATTTGCGCTTGCGCTCAGCTTGACGCTTAGCCGCTTCGATACGGGCTTTCGCTTCTTCTGGATTCGCTGCCAGCATGATTGCAGTTTCGTCGGCTGCGTCTGCATCGGCGTTCGCAATGTACTTTTCATCACCTTTGAACATTGTCTCAATCCAAGTGGCTTTGCGTTGGATTGTGGCCAAGCGGAAATCATCGAATGAGCCTTTCGACGTGTAGTAGTGAACGTTCACGCTGTTTTGTTTAGAGCCAACACGCGCGCCACGGCCATTACGCTGTGTGATACTCATTGGAGTCCAAGGTAGCGTTAAGTGGTGAATATCGGTTGTGCCATGATGCAAGTTGATGCCAACTTCGCCTTTTTTATTGAGGATCATGAATTTGTATTTCGAGGTGTTGTAAGCATTGGCCATTGCTTCCAAACCCGCTTCCTCATCGTCCTCAGTCGCTTTAGAGCCTTTCTTACCCGCAACGGTATCGCTGTTCAAAATGCCGATTTCAGACAGCTTACAACCAACAAAATCCGCAATGATTCGCGCGACTTTCTTGTGCTGTGTTTTTTCTTCGGTGAAGACAAGCTGCTTACCGCCAGCCAGATAAATCTCGCGCGCGTTCTCAAGGAACTTGGCGTACTTAGGGGAGACAGGGTGCGTAAATTTCAACTTGGCCTTGTCACAAATGTTTGTGAATCGGTCATCAAGTTGCTGGTGGAGCTGAACCACGCAGTGATCGCCCTCGACCTTAACGCTCTTATCAACCTTAACTTGGATTTTGCTTAGCTTAACCGTGCCGTCTGGTGCCAAATCCTCAAAAGCGACCGTGACGGTATTTGGTAGCTTAGCGACTGCCGCCTCTACCTCTTTCTTGCTGTCCTTGGCGAATCGGTAGGTAACACGCTCATAGTACAAATCAAGGTCTGTACTTACCTTGTCCATTTTACGGATTAGGCCGAAAACCGTGTCGTTAGGATATTGCTCGACAATCTCTTGGTTTTCGTCTTTGTCTGGATTACTGATTGCGTCAGCGCGCTGGCGTAGTTCCTCATATAGCGCTTCCTGTTCGCTATTCATTTGGACAACGCTTTGCTGACTAATCAGGTCAGGAATGTGAACGTTGGCACCAACGGATTTAGCATCCTCGATCGTCATGTAGCGGTTAACGATGTTTCGAAGTGCGTCTAGGTTTTGGAATCCGAGTAGGGCTTCACGCTGTTCAACTTCGCCCGAAATCTTAGTAACCAGCGCTTCGCCAGTCTTACCAAACATGCGGATAAAGTCGTCGCTGTCAAAGATCCCCATCTTGGCAAACGTATCTGCCGGAATGATGTGGGACAGCATGTTGAACATATCAACAGGGCTGTTTACGGTTGGCGTAGCTGTTAGGAAGTAAACGCCTCGACCGTCATTGCGAGCCTTAATGACGTTGTTCTTAAGCTGCATATCGATAGCGCGATCGGCTTGCGCTTGGCTAGGCAAGAATGCCAGATTGTTTCGGTATGAGCCGCCCTTGTACGAGTTGCGGAAATCATGCGCCTCATCGACCATAACCGAATCGAATAGCAAGTCCTCAAAGTACGGTAGTTCTTCGTTTTTGGCCGTACCATCGTCAGCATATTTCGCTTCAAAACGCGCGTTCTTCGCTTGATCTGTGTGGCTTTCCGCTTCCTTAACTAGCTTGCTTGAACCAGCAATCAAACCAGCATCGCGCATTTCAAGCACGTTGGCCGAAATCGTGTCCGGCTTCAATGGAATGCGGTTGTACACGTCTTTTGTCATTACCACGATGCGAGCGGTTGACTGTGTAAGCTGGTGGAGCTGTTCTGCTACGCGCTTGCCGTTTGTGTCTACGGTCAGTTTGGCGCGCAAGATAGGATCGCCTTTCTTGTCTAACTTCGGTTCGCCCGTTTCATCTAATACCGGTTCCCGAATGATTTTTCCGTCATCGTCTTTGTGAACTTCAAGGCCGATAAATACCTTGTCAGATAGATTGCTTTCACCAAAGAACAGGTCGGACTCATAGAACCAGTTCTCTAACACGGATTTAGGAACAACGATGGCCACACGGTTGGCGCGTTTGGTTTCTAGGTTGTGCTGCACGAGGCCAAGGCCAGTGAGCGTTTTACCCAAGCCAGTACCAAAGGCAATAATGCCGTTACCGTCTGCACTGTGACGGCGAATCGTTGAGTTTTGGTAAGGTAGGAACTCAATCGCACCAGATACGCCATTTAGCGTTAGTGGTGAGTCATCAAACTCCGGCTTAATCCAACCGTTAAACGTATTGTTGTAAACCTGTTCCAAGTATTCTGAATGGTCAGATGATGCAATCCATGTAGAAAACTCATCATCGAGGCGGCGCATTTGTTCACGGATAAGTGATTTATCTTCGTTCTTACTACCGCCACGAACCGCACCATAGTTGATGTACGATTCAATTTGACGCTCAAATCGCTCATCGCTGTTCGCTGCTTTACCTTTCACGCCATTACGAGTTAGGCCATCAATCCATTCGCCATCACGCCAACGGTAGCCAGTAAGGTATTGGCCGGATTCGCTTTGTACGAAATCCTCAAAGCCGTCCTTATCCTCGGTAAAGTCGCCCAAGATAAATTCCGTGTAGCCACGGTCATGCAGGAACTCAAGCATGATGTTTTTAGGAATCCACTTATCGGTAAGCTTCATCTTCACATCGGCAATCGAGATCTTGTTTCGCTTAGATTCGATGGCTTGAATTTGGCGCATGATGTTAGCTTTCACGGTATCGCTGGTGGTCGATACTAATTGTGCGGTCAGCTGATCCATGCGCTTACCGACTAGGCCAGTCGTCGCTTTATGGAATGCCGTCACCGTGCCGTCAGGGTTTACCGCTACCTCATCCATGTTCGCTAGGTAATCAAGCAACTGCTCATCGCTCATCGCATCGATACCGCTTGCGGTGTAATACGTGCGAACGTCATGCAGTGTCAGTGTGGTTATGCCTAGTTCACGGTCACATAGATGGAACACGTCACCAATGCGAGACGAACTGTATTGAACGGTCAGCTCACGCTTAAGGTCGCCTTTGAGTAGGTCAGACAGTTTGCCCTTAGAATCGATCGATGAGTGGTAGTAATTCCATGCAGAGACGTACTTCTCGCTTAAGTTGCTTAGCGCTTTCTTCGATACCTTAGAGCCGCCCATTAGTGCGTTCAGCTCTAACACTTCGCCGCTTAACTTCACGCGATATTGTTCGGTCTGGAAGTCCTCCGCGCCCATTGCCATGTTGGCCAAGTCGCTATTGGATGTCGTTCGGCTACCAGCAACCAGCGTTGCAAGTGTTTGAACTTTCATGCCAAGTAGAATGCCTTTGTAAGCGTGTTCTTGGCTTGCTTTTGGCAGCTTGGCAATCTCGCGCATTAGGGCTTTAAAGTCGTCATGACACAAGTAACCGTAATCTTCGAAAAGCTTGAGCGCTTGGCTGGCCGATAGCTTAAGCATCGATTCAGCAGAGTAGGTGATAGAACCGATCTCATCGGTGTTATCTACGCCATAGGTCGCCTTACTGATAACGCCTGTTTTCTCATTGCTTTCAGATAGCTCCCATTCGCCATCAATCATTTCGTACTGCTGGCCATTGCGGAAAATCGTGTCGCCCTCGGAGTATTTTGCGCTCACTGGCTCGCTGACCGCTTCATCGAGCAACATCCAGTCAATGCGACTGTCAAAGCGGCGCATTAGCGACTCTTTAATATCCTCGTTAGAGCGGTTGCCACGCTTCACGACTTTGCGCGCAAACTTACCTACGCCCTCAACACTCTGTTCGCCGTTGATGAATTTCTTACCCTCACGCTCGAACCACTTGCCTTTAAGCCAAGTATTCCAAAGCACGTTAGATTCAATCAGCGTGTCACGGTCGGCACTATCAATCAGTGCTTTCGCTTGGTCGCTGTGTTTGCGCCAGATAACAAGGTCAGTCACTACGCCCGTATCAGAGAACGTACCCGTTGGTAGTCGGTGCGCGCCCAAAAACTCCGCTTTAAGTGCGAGTTGTGTACGCCACTTCTCAAGGTTTTTCGCATCACAAATACGAGTTGGCAGCACTAGGGCAATCAAGCCACCAGCTTTCGCTTTATCGATAGAACGAGAAACGAAATACTGATCAGCGTACTTAATGTCTTTGTACGCTTTGTCTTTCATCGCGCTAGCGTCTCGAACACCATAAGGCGGGTTGCCGATCACTAGGTCAAAGTCACCAATGCCAGGATTAGTTGCTACCGCTTCGAATGCTGATTGGATTACATGGTCTTCGGGGTGAAGAATTTGGTTGATGGCCGCTGAGGTCTGATCCATTTCTACGGATGTAGTCAGGGTGCCTTTAGGTTTGGTTTCGCTAAATACGCCCACGCCCGAACTTGGTTCAAGTACGCTGCCGCCAGTAAAGCCATAGGAACGAACTGCATCCCAAGTCGCGCTCGCCAGCCATTTAGGCGTGTAGTATTCGTTGGTGGAGCCACCGATACCGCCAAAACCTGTGTAGTCGCGCAGAGCTGCTTTATCTTCGGGTGAAACGTTGGAGTAGTCGCCGTTGTACTTGGCGAGAATATCTTTGGCTAGTTGGTTAGCCTTAAGGCGCTGGTGGCCTTTTGGAGTGTCGCTAATATCGACAGCGAGCAAGGCTTCAAACTGGCGTACCAGTTCATCGATTGTTGTCGCCTGTTCAATACTGCGGGTTAAATCAGTGTTCATTGAACTTGCCTTTTATTCATTGGATAAAAGCCAAAAAAAAAGTCGAGCTTTCGCCCGACTTTTTCCTTTCCTATTCCCCATCCCAAAAAAACGCCACTATCAATATCAATTTAAGTTAATGAATAATCTAAAATATCTAAGGAAGTAGATTTTTAGGGACGGGAGAATTATTCCGAACACGGAGGTTATCATCAAGAATAAAAATTAGTGTTTTTGGTGAGTAACCAAGATTCAAAGGCAAGCAATTGAACTTTGACTAAAAAAATTTAACGCATAGAAAATCAATCATTTATTAGCGTATTGGTCACATTGACGCGATGCGCTATCATCCAAGATCATCCCCATCCCTGTAGAAAGCGCCTCAACTAACCGAGGTCGCACATGTCGCAAAACAAGGCATCAATTGGGCTAGCGACAGCTTTAAAACAAGCGTTCCCTTTCTTTAACGAGAATGACGATAAAGAGAGCGGGATCAGTTTTGAATCTGGCGCTGGATACACGGGATCGCCATTCCACGATCGCGAAAACCAATTAGATGAAAGCAACGGCGCTCTGACCAATGACGGTCGAAAAAGCTCAGACCGCTTTTTTCTGCACAAGCTGCCGAAAGATCGCTTCATGCTATATCCGATACTCAAGGAAATGGCCGAGGACAGCACGATTGATGCCGCGCTCAATCTGCACCTTGGTCACGCTCTTTCGGTATCAAACGACAATGGCATGGCTGTGTATCTTCATCCAACCGATGAGAAGTACGCCGAGTACGTAGGCCGTCTTAACCGAGAGTTGCTAACTCCAATCAACGAAAACCTAATGAACTGGACGTATTCAACGCTGGTTTATGGGGTTAACTATGTTCGCCCATACACGAAAGAGGGCGTGGGTATTACTCACTTTGAGGCCAACTACTACACGTTGCCAAACCAAATTCGTGAGTACGAACGTTCGGGCGAGCTAGCTGGATTTACTGCGGAATATCTACAAACCAGAGCGAACGGCGAACAGGTACGCCTTGCCGAGCCTTGGGCGCTTATCCCACTAAAAATGCCAATCTGGCGACCAGATATGGATATGCCGCCAGTTAACTACACTGGCCAGCGCTACTCACTTTATGACGATGCGTATTCACGCATGCCAATCGAGACGCAGAACTACGGCACATCCATTCTTCTTACCTGTTTTGAGGCTTGGTCGATGCTTCGCCAGTCCATTGCAGCGCTCGGCGCAAGTCGTGTAAATGCTTCACTTATCGACCGCATGGTAGCGGTAAACACTGACGGCTTAGATGCTGCGGGAGCTGCGGAATACATCAACATGGTCGCTGACCAGATGAAGCAAGACCGTCAAGAGGTGGTAGACCGTTCCCGTAAGCTAGGTTTCATTCCAACAGTCATCAACACGCTATTGCCCTTTATGGGTGGTGCTAAAGGTGGCTTACAGATCGATACCTTTACCACTGACCCAAATATCTCCCACATCGAAGACATTATGTTTCACCTTAAACGCTTAGCCGGAACGCTTGGCGTAGACCCATCCATGCTTGGGTTTGGTGATCTTCTTTCTGGTGGGCTAGGCGAGGGCGGTTTCTTCCGCACTTCTATTCAATCAGCACTACGCGCCAACCAAATCCGCGCAGCCGTGGTGGCGTTCGTTAAGCGCGCTATCGACATTCACACCATCTATCGAGACGGCAAGGTGTGGAACGACAACGATATGCCATTCGAGATCCGATTTAACTCTCTCAATACTGCTATCGAGCAAGAGAAGTCGGCGGCAATGGAGTCGCAAGCGAACTATGCAACCATGCTGACTACTGTGCTTGACCTTATCGAGCAATCCCCAATCAGCAAGTCCCCGAAACTCAAAAACCATCTTTATACGTCCGTTGTTGGCCTCGATTCCGAGCTGGCCAATGAAGTCATTTCCGAGCTCGCGGCTCAAGTGGCCAAGAACGACAAGATGATGGAATCCATTGGCATGACTAACCAAAGCGAAGCGGAACGATTCGTTAGAGACGTAGTTCTCGACCTACTAACCGAAATCCAAAGCCGTTAATGGAGAAAAGAAAGTGACAGCAAAAGCACTTAAACAAGTATCCGACCGTTTCAGCCTATTCAATGACGGTCGAAAACTTAGCGCCAACAAGCGCAATTACATCATCAAAGCCGTGCAAGCGATGATCAACAGCCCACGAACTAAAGAGCTACTGCGACTAGGTGAGGCGTATGGTTACTATGGCCATCAATCCCGCCAACGCGCCAATAAGCTCTCAATCGGTGAAACTGAGGTGATCATGATTAATGGTCGTCCGGTTGTGGTAGAAAACGTGCCATCTAACCGCACAATCTCTATCACCTGTTCAGATGACGGTATTGTTGAACACACTCAAGAGTTTTTAGATACCGACACAGGCCGTATTGCTTTAGGTTTGCACAATAGTCGTGCTGGTGGTTGGAGCTGGGCGACTGGTGGCCAAGATACACGCGAGGCATCGATCACTACTTCATATCACGGTATGGATTACGTATTGCAGCCGAACTATATCAGCCTAGACCATCCGGCCATGATGATGGAAAGTGCGAACAGCGAGCAAATGATCCTCGAATCGCTACAGGAACAAGGTTTTGATGAGGAATCCGCGCGTAATATCTACGCGAACATGACTCAACAGACCAATGTTGAGCTTGTCGGTGATCTTACTAACCAGCTTATGTACCTAGAAAGCGTGAACGCAGAGTTGCGTGAAAAGGTAGAGCAAAACGCTAAGGCAACCTCGATGCTGCTTGATGTTGTGGACTCTTTACCTATCTATGTGACCGATGCGCAGCGCAAAGCGATCGCCAACATGGCCAGCAAGGAAGATCATCAAGTGGTGCGAGCTATGTTTGAGTCGCTATGTTCCCGAAAAATGGCGACTTTACCGACAAATAGCTATGTTCCAGTAGAGCAAAAAGTGAGTGTTGCGCCTCAAATTAAACAGCAGTTCGTCAACTTCGGATCTTCGGCACGAAAATTCCAATAAGCTGATCAATCAAAAAGCGCCACCAGAGATTAGCAATCAAGTACAAAAAACAGTCAATTTAATCGAAAATTCTGGTGGCCAATTCGGAATATTATAAATCACTAGGAGCGACAGGACGCAAGTAGAGTTTATCTTTCTTAAAGTGCGTAGGTCGCCAGTCCCAACCAGCGATAGATACGCTATCTCGCGCGCCAGCAATATACGACACTGAGCGCAAAATATTGATACCCTTATCAAAGTTAATCGCCTTGTCGGCCTTTAGAACGAGTCTACCGTCTTTTTGGCTATGCAAACCAAAGGTGCAACCGGAGATTGTTACTAACAAATCCAACGGTAGCACTGGTGCGTTCTTTTTCGGGAACTGTCGGCGCTTAAACTGTTGTTTTAATTGGTCAACTTGAGTTTCTAATTGCTGTTCAGCACTTGGTGGGGGAGTAAATTTCATCACAGAGTTATCCACAAAATCTATCGTGTTCGGAATACTAACACGCCTAAAAGGAGTTTAAATAGATAAAATTTTTGGTAAACTCTAGCGCCAGATGGTAACGCCCTTGTTCGGAATTGCTTTGATATGGAGACTTGTTTGATTAACCATTTACGATCAATAATAGGGGAGTTTTTCTGTAATTAGATCATGGCGATGCCGTGATAGAGAGACAGTGATTCGATTTCGGGCAACAGAAAATAAAAAAGCCCGCTTTGGCGAGCGGGCTTTCTTACTAAAATCGAGCTTTAAGCGGCAAACTTAAAGCGTCACGACAAACGAACTTAAGGAAAGTCATTATGCCGTAATGAATTAGACCGAAGCCTAATCAACTGAGACATTTTAGTTTGGCGACTAATGCCTCAAATAGTTAGTAATTAATTTAACAACTAAGATTGTTTTGAGCACCAATCTTAGCGAGCGTTAAAATTACACAACACAAGACAGGTGTAATTATAACGTTCAAAGAGATCGGTGGCAAATTTTTGCGCCTTTTTTTTGAGCAAATTTTATGCAAATTACACCACTTTTGCTGAATCCTCGTTACTGGAAGTCAGGATTCAGAACACAAGCTTCCAATATCAAAGCCAATAAACCATTGGCACAACGTAAGCTTGCTTGCCTACTAGAAACTATCTCAAGCTTTATCCTTAAGCATGGTCACACTTGCTTTGCTTCAAGCGATACCTTAGCGCGCACCTACAACGAGAACTGTCACCGTTACGGTTGTAAGCCAATCATAAAGCGCACTATTGATAATTACATCAAAATAGCTAAAGAACTTGGCCTGATCGCTTATGGACAGCCAAAGCGGAACGATCACACAGGTCAGAATCAACGTCACATCACTCTATGCGTTGATGGCATCCAAAACATGTTCACTGGTGCATACAAATACGCGCTACAAGCGGCAGAGAAGTTTTGTAATAGACAAAAATTGCATTTAGGGGGGGCTTCTGTGGAAAAACCTCTTGAGGCCAGTTCTGACAAGGCTTGCGAGCAATCAGACAAAAACAAA
The DNA here is from genome assembly GCF_024744415.1 of Vibrio sp. RM-41-2B. Classification (NCBI taxonomy): domain Bacteria; kingdom Pseudomonadati; phylum Pseudomonadota; class Gammaproteobacteria; order Vibrionales; family Vibrionaceae; genus Vibrio; species Vibrio sp. RM-41-2B. The sequence continues at coordinate 54,759 of NZ_JAMQWD010000007.1, forward strand.
AATTGCAGCATAAATACAAAAGATCTCTCTACAGAGAGTAAAAATAAAATTAATAACGGTATCCCATCTGATTCTTGGTTTTTGAAAATCTTCAAACGTGACGCAGATGAAGTAAAACAACTTCAATTAGCTGCTAAGCAAGGCCGCCTATCAGCTAGTGGAGCTCGTCGTGTTATCAAGCTGTACAACAAGCACCAACAGCCTTTAGCGCCTAAGTTCGTGTCATACCTTAAGTTTGTGATTGCTAGCTGGCACAACAAGGCTGCAAGCGCCGTGAAAGCTAGCGTGAACAAGGTTCGTGATACAGCTACCATACTAGCAGAGTACATGAACACCATTTCCGAGAAAGAGTCTCAAGGCTTGGTTGAATACTATCGTGACGCAGTAGGGCGAGTACAAATCAGGTATCTGTAATCACTGCTTGATGTGAGTATTTCTATACATGCGCGACCTAAAATGTGTCATAATTACCTAAATCTTGTTATTTATGGATATGCATTTGCATGAGTGATGAAGAATATTTCTACCCTGCGGTAAGCGATAACCTCCCGAAACATATCAAAAAAGGCCATCAACTGGTCTTTAGTCGTCAAGATCTATCCGCTAGGGAAGCTGATATGTTTGCGTTGATGATTGCACATATGAAACCAAACGACTGGGATCAGAAAACACCACACTATGAATTTACTTCACATCAATTATCAGAGTGGTTAGGTGTTGAGTCTAAACATATCGGTAGCAACTTAAGTCCAGTAGCGAACCGCCTAGCTAGTCGAAAAATCGGGATAAAGGTGGAAACCCCGAAAGGTGATATTGAATTCGACTATAGACCTCTTTTTAAACATATCGCTTATAAACACGGCATACTTACGATGGTTCCTAACGATATGCTTAAACCAGAGTATATTGAATATAATCAAGGATTTGCTCTGATTAACACTCGCAATTTCTTTGAGGTAAAAAAGGAGTACTCTAAGCGCTTGTACGAACTGCTTAGTCGTTTCAAAGACAAGGGCTTTGAAATGCATGCGCAAAAGCTTAGTGAACTGAAAGGAATATTTGGGCTTTTGGACGAATCAGGGAAGCTGAAAAAAGATAAAAGTTCCTTCAAAAACAACAGCGTATTTATGAAACGTTGTATCCGGGAAAGTATTAAAGAACTTTCTGAACATCCTCAGATTAGCAAAGAGCTTCTATTTTTAGAAAGTAGCCAGGGTGATAAGGGGTTTGAGGTTGTAAAGAAAGGTAGAACCATTACAGGAATCAAGTTTCTCTTCCGGTGGGTTAAGCTAGGTTCAATTGATGAACTAAATCAACACGATGCTCTAAAGACAATTCGACAACTCGAATTGAAAAGGCTTCAAAACCAAGTCAGACTCACCGAGTCTGAACTAGAATCACTTGCCATCGCGTACCGCTATGTGGGTAAAGAAGACCACGCTCTTAAAGTTGAAGATAGCTTGTCAAAACGATACTCAGAAAAAGAGCAACAAAAACATGATGATGGAATACATGAACTAGAGTCGTTAATGGAAAAGATAGATACCCTTTCAGAACTAACCGATACTCACGATTACTGATAGCTAACAAGTTTTAGGTCATGCGCTCTATAGATGACATTTTTTAGGTTGAAATGAGCTATGTGACACATTTTAGGTATGTAAGCGAGAATCCGACGTGATCATTGACTCGAAAGTAAAAAAAACCGAACAAGACTTCGATATAACCATCTCACACACCTAAAATATGTCATTTAAGAAAATAAACACCTAAAATATGTTACCCAATCACCTGATATATGATCACTTTCACCTAAATTATGTTGCATTAAAGCCTGTAAGAAGATCACAAACACCTAATAAATGATCAATTAAGCCTAGATCTTGTTACTCAAAGACCTAAAAAAAGATCTTTAAAAGATTTAAAGCCCATTAATATCAATAACTTACAATTCCTATAGATCTTATAGATCTATAGTTACCATAGATTAATATAGTTAAATATAGATCTTTATAGCGTATGTGGATAACTGGAAAATCAAAGATTTACACAGTTTCCCACATACACAACAAGTTTTTGTTGTTTAGATGAGTTAATGATCCTAGCTATAGACAACGGCGTGCTACAAGTAGTGGTAGGTCAATTTCCAATCTAGCTTATAGTAGCAGGGACTATGAAAGGCAAATTGGGCTGGCATAACCGAATAGCGATCGCATTTGTGTGAGTTCTTGACAAAAACACGAATTGACAGGAAATATTAATTGTTGGATAGTTGTAAGTGTGCTCTAGAAGCAACAATGTACTTCTAGAGCTGCGTTGGTTAACCGAATAGTGCTTGCACTATAACGGCGACTAGATTGATTATCGCTATAAGCAGTTCAATTAAATTTACCATTTGTTCCCCTGATAAGGCTCATGGTGAAAGACAACGCACAAGGGTTTTTAATGGCGGCCACCATTGATTACCCGTATGCACGAAGTGAAGCTTTCTAGCTGCTTCGAGCTTGGTTGGTGATTACATAATTACCTCCTAATTAAAGGTTGGGTTCTTCGAATCCAGCCTTTTTTTATATTCTTCACACCATCAAGTTTATTAGGGAACGTTTTGTTCCAAGTCTTGCTGTGCCTAGTATTCCAGACTTTTTGCCAATTTTGCAAACGCCCAAACGCGTTGGCTATCTGTTTCGGGTTTAGGAGCATGAAAACTCCCAAGTCCTTATGTCCCATTGTTATCAGATAATTCCCCTCTCATAAAGAAACGCTTTGAAAAATATTCATTTCTCTACATGAATCGGGATATGAGCAAAAGTTTTATCAAATAACTAATACTTGTTTCCGACTATCTGCTTGATGGCTATCTGAAAAGAGTGCCGCCGCTTCCAGAAGAAGTATCAAGCGCCTTTCCCATTCCATACAACCACTATAAGTCACTATAGGGCTGTATAGCACAACAATTCTTAAGGTTTTTGGTGGTCTACTCCTTTGCTACTACTTGCATAAAACAGGTTAAGTGTTGGCAGTATTAAACTCAACTATTTGACGACGATTGCAGGTGAAACGATCCGGTATCACGTATGGCATCTGTTTTTCACTATACCGCTATTTTAAATGGAATGCGTGCTAACAGAACCTTACGGACGAGGTTTCTTGATGAATCAATTCAAACTAGCTTTCGCGATTGATGCTTTCTAACTTTGACTTTGTTTTTTATAAAACGACAGTATTGCTTTTTGTTTTGGTTATTTTTTTTGTTTCTGGTGTTCGTTCTATGAAATTCCGAATGTAAAGCGCTTTCTCTATAAGTGGTAGATTTTTTTTGCGCCTTAAATTATTGAGTGTTCGGATTAAGTATTGAGGAAAAAAAAGCTTCGAGTTTCCCCGAAGCTTTCCATTACTCTTATCCCGATAGCTAAACGTATCCGTCTATGCGAGGTGGATTTTATCATCATCCACTTTGAAAAGAGAAGTGTTTATCTTGCTAAGTAGCTTATCTACAGGGATTTTCCACTTTTTACACAAGTCATATAGGTTGTTCTGACCGCTCTTAATTGCATTGGCCAAAGCGAAGTCTAAGACGCTGTTCGAGGTGTTGGTCATGTACTCTTTAACGTCTGCTTGGATTTGGTCGTGAACTTTTTTGCTGTTGTTCTCTGACATTTGCTGATTCCCCATATGAGTCTGTTTGCCTGTTTGCTGAGACAAAAATATATCGTTTCGTTTTTTGTATCAATACTTTTTGTATTGTTTTTTAAGTGGGTTTATACTCCACATAAAATTGATGTGTTCGGAATAAATGGTGGGTAAGGGAATTTCTGAAATTAAGCGTTCTCAACTGGAACAACGGCAAAGAGAGCGAGACGAAAGTTCACCATCAATCCTGGATACATTCGAGGGCATAGAGCTTACGGACGAACGCGAAGCTCTGGCGAACCGGTTACAAGATGCCGATGTGACATTGGACGACAAACCGGATCGCTGCCCGACTTGCAATGGCACAGGTTACACCAAGTCGTTATTTAGCAAGTGGGAGTGCTGTAGCTGTTTTGGGACTGGTTACGACCTTTCCGAACCGGTTGCCGTTATCAAGTGGCAAAAGCTCTGCCTCGATTGGTCAAAGAATCGGTTACATGAATATCGCGTTGCATTGATTAAGGCGACTACAACCGAGGAAGAACGACTAGCAAGTGAAGTGGAGAGCTTCTATGAAAATGCGAGACGCAAAGACTAAACAGGCCGCTCGAATCCAATCGCTTGAGTATCGACAGCAACGTGCAGCGCGAATCAAGCGAGCGAGACGGCATGCAGATTTAACCATACTCGAAATGAGCAGGTTAATCGGGTTATCACCAGACACTTATCGAAAAATCGAGAATGGCGAGGTGAACCCAAGGGTGCAAAACCTAGAACTGATAGCGGTCTACACAAGTACAGACGTGGGTTATTTGTTCTTTGGTGATGCGATTTCTAACAGAGACGAAGCGGTAAAGAGAGATACCGGAGAATAACGAATGGCTTCAAGAGGCATTAACAAGGTCATTCTGGTTGGTAACTTGGGGTCAGATCCCGAAATCCGATACCTACCAAATGGCGGTGCAGTAGCGAATATCACGATCGCTACATCCGAAACTTGGCGCGATAAAGCGACAGGGGAGAACCGAGAAAAAACCGAGTGGCATCGAGTGGTGTTGTTCGGCAAGTTGGCCGAAGTTGCGGGGGAGTTCCTACGCAAAGGGTCACAAGTTTACATCGAGGGTCAATTGCAGACTCGCAAATGGAAAGACCAGCAAGGCCAAGACCGTTACAGCACAGAGGTAGTAGTTCAAGGCTTTAATGGCGTGATGCAAATGCTTGGCAATAACCGAGCTGGTGGCCAGCAACAACAAGGCGGTTGGGGTCAACCTCAACAACCACAGCATTCACCACAGCAACAGGGTGGTTGGGATCAATCTCAACAGCAATACGGCGAGCCACCAATGGACTTTGACGATGAAATACCGTTCCAGAACGAGTTCCGTCATTACAAGATGCTGAGTTACGTGGCGGCTTAAACGATGAGTAAACAAAATTTAGCGTTAGCAACTCAAGACGACTTACTGATTGTACTGCGTCGAATGACCACTAAAGCGCTTATGGAAATGCGCGAAGCGACAGGCGAAACGGACTTTACTGACACACCGAATGCTTTCTATTTCAGTAACCGCGCAATCGCGGCAGAGGTAAACGGGTGTTCGCGAGAGGTGGCCAATCTAATCCAAGAAAGTGATCTCGACTACGTTCACAAAGGTAGCGAAATACTGGTTTGGCTGGATGACTTAGAAGAACGCCTTGAGCGCTTTGCTAACCAAGAATAAGAAAACTTTAACCCTATTCCCTTATCCCAATTTTTGAGTAGTAGAGAAAATTTCCTATGAGCGATGTTTTTACTGTAGAGCTTCCTTGGGGACTTCCTGAAAATTCGCCAATTGAAATCAAAGAATTTGAGATCCCGCTTGTTGGTTTGATGCAGCACATCATCGATGACTTGCAATTCAAACTATCCCAACGCACGGCCAAGGCCGACGAGGCGCTAAAGCAAAAATATCAGGCAATGCTTGATGAACGTACCGAAATCCTTGCAGCGCGTGACCGCGCAATGGCTGGTACTGAGGTGATGCGTAAAAAGCGTAACGAAGCCGAGCAGATTGCAGCCGAGCTACGCAAAGAAAACGAGCGTCTAGGTAAGGACAACCAACGCCTAGAAGCAGAGATCAAACGCCTTACCACTGAGTTGCGTCACGCTCAACAAGAACTGGACGGCATTCCTAAGCTGGTGGAGAACAAGGTAGCCGCTGCATTGGCTAACCAAGTGGCATCATCTGGTGAACTGGAATCGCTTAATCAGCAACTTGAGCGTGTTCAAGAGCAACTACGCATTGCCGAGGACAAACGCAAAGCAACCGCCGCTAAGAACGTGACACTGGATGAGGCATACAAGGCCACTGAATCAGAGCTCACCAAGAGCAAAGAGCACATCGAAATGCTAAGTGAGCTGGTGGCGACTCAAACCGAGCAAATCAACAGCATGAGCGAGGGATTGAAGAACGCTGACGAGAACTATCACTATGTGATGCACAACATTGATGAGGTGTTGGCCTACGCAGCGATCATTGCTCACGAAAACGAAGAACTGCGCAACGACAACCTATATCTAGGTGAAGCGGTTCAATACCACGATCTTAAATCCGTTTGGAAAGGCGGTAACTGGCAAGCCTACATGCTTTGCAAGGCGACAGCGATTCAGCCTCAAGAGGGTCTAGGCAAACCGGATCAGCGTTTTGGTCTGATTTACCTAATGAACACGCATACCGGAGCTGGCCACACGGCTTACATTGGTGAAGATGGTTCCCTATGTATGTCTAAGCTGCTACACGAATCGTGCGTACTGCCACAAGAGTATTGGGAAGAATTTACCGAGGCCGCTAAGCAAGTACCAGTAGACCAAATTGAGCGAGCTTTAGATCGTGCAGTTAAGCGCACAAAGAAAGTCGTGAGTGTGGCCAAAGTCCTCGATTTGGATTGGTGTACCCAAGTGAACCTAGTAGAGATTGCGCAGCGCTTAAGTGATTACGTGCCTCAACATGAGCTAAACCGAGCGCTAACACACATTGAACGTGCGAAAGAGCTTGCACCACGCAGCGTAAGCCTAATTAAGCGCATCAACAAACGATTCAATACAGAGTACGCGCTGCATTCCGCTGGTGGCCGTATTCCAGATTCACCAAAGAAACCAAGCAAGCCTAAACGTAACCAGAAACGAGGTAAGCGTAAGTGAGCGAGACATACAAGCCATTTTCAGCCGTGCTAGTGACGTACCAATGCGATGACGAGCAGTGTAAAGGCAATGTAGTTCGATTAGGTAAGGTGCGCGTCGATAATGAGTTTGCGCATCGATGCGAGAAATGCAGCAAAGGGTACATGCTGGAAAAGGAATACCCACACTTGGCGCACCAAAGCCACAAATACTGAGAAGAATTTAAACCTGCAAGGGATACGCTCCCTTGCTTTTCCTACCCCTAATAAATTGTTTAAGCCAGAAAGCGAGAGGCATGAGCATGAACACTCAAGAACAGTTCGAAACATCCTGCGAAGTTAACACAATGATGGTCGGTTTTAATCCCGAAACAGGCGGAGTGGTTTTGATGGCTCCCTATTATTACGACCATTACCGCGCTGTGCGTGATGTGGTTCTTCAAGCAATTCCAATGCACGTAAGCAAGGTGTACGAGTATGACGAGAACGACAAAGATGCAGTACCGCCTCAAGTAGTCGTGGGAGTAGCGACCAAGATTGCTGAAACGCTACTGATGGACAGCAAGCTATTCCAATTGGCGATGAGTGCCGCTAATGAATTGGAATATGTGTACAAGGGGGAGGAAGAATTTGATCCCGAAATGCACTTGCCTTTGGTGTTAACGAACCTATCTCAACAAGCTTGCGATTACCTGACGAATGAGCTCAAAGACAACATTAAATCGGCAGATGATCGCCTTGGTGGTACGTCAGAAGAAACTAAGCAGATGCTTAGCCTTGTTATGGATATGCTTGACATGCTGAAAGTGGAAACCAAGCCGGATTCAACCGTAGAAGTTAAGAACGTTCAACGAGTTGTAGCTAACGGGGAGACTATTCACTGATGCTGAGAAAATTTACACTAGCGGCGGCCTTGCTGGCCGCTTTTCAAGCGCATTCAGCGCCAGTAGTAACCCCTGTTCGAGTTGCACCTATGCCAGTTCGTGTTGCTCCTGCGCTTGTTCGTCCGGCAACGCCAATCAAAGCATCCACCAGCACAACAAGCACGGCGGCGAATACTGCTTTAATGATGACCGTGCCAATGATTGTTGCTAACAGTTCTGCGGCACAAACCGATTCTAGCGGCTCGCTGGTGGTCAATCCGATGTTCTTTACGGCTTGCTCGACAGAGCAGTATGAGAGCGCCTTGGTATTCCAAGAGGTGTGCAAGGTAACGAGAGGTATCAATTCATCGTATTTCGTTCTTTCGAGAGTGCGACCGAGTGGAGTCTGTAGAGGGCTTACAACCAATCAAACCTGAGTATAAACACGTATTTTTTAAGAGTGAGTAAAACAATGACTGAGCAACATTGCGGAACAAGACTTGTTAAAGGGCTGTCTTTTAAATTTGACGAGGAAAACAAGCGTGTTCACTTAAGTCCAAGTTTTTATTTTGACCATTTAAGAAATGTTCGTGAATCGATGAGGCGCAAGCTTGATGAACGAATGTCGGGTGCGCCAGATTCGGTGCTTAAGAGCTTTGGAAAGCTCTTTAATAGTGTATTGGCTGACGAGCGTTTGATGACATTCTCTCAAAAGTGCTCCGAAGTATTGAGTAAGCCTTGTGAGAGCCGTGAGGATGCGCGTCAACAGATGGAAAACATTGCTAGCGAGCTGTCCAATCAATGTAACAAGCAAGTGGCCAAGGTGCTAAGAGCTGAAAATGACATTTTAAAATCGAAAAACGCAAGCCTTGAGGGGCAGCCATCCCCAATTGAGCTGATAGCGATGGTGCTGGAATCGATGCGCTCAAAAGCTCGCAAAGTACATAACCCCGAAGTAAGCACAATACACTAGTCGAAAGATCATAACGTTAGGCCGCCTTGCCAAGCAGTGTGAGGCGGCAAAAAAGAGGTACAAAGTGGCTAACGTTAACGACTCCAATATCATTTCCCGTTTGTTATCCATCCCTGAGTGTTATCAGCTCGATTTCTTTGTTCGCAGTGCGCCAGCTATCCAAGACGACTCAACCTATTGGGACACGCTAGGAACGCTATGGAAAGCGCAAGGCTCGCACCAACATCAAGGTGTGTGGTCGTCCCTGTTTACGTGCCCGAGACGCAACAAGCACAAGGTGATGAAATCGTCAGAGCGCAAGGCGTTCGCCAAGCTACCCAAGGTGATCACGGCCTACCGAGCTATCAATGACGAATCCGAAATCGAAACCGCACTTTGTTGGACGCTATCTGAGGACATTGCTAAGCGTGTTTTCTCGCAAGGTGGCCGCCGCAAAGTGGTAGCTAAGCAATTCACCAAGGACGAGGTATTTGCCTACTTTAACCGCCGTAAGGAGCAAGAGATTTTAGTAACACAAGGGCTTATCTAGTTATGGCCAAGGCACCACGATTCGATCACTCTTTCCTCGCAAACCAAGTCGCTAAGCGCAAGAAGTGGAAAAGCAAAGGCGTGAAAGCTGGCCACGGTGACGACTTCAATATCGATGCAGCACTTAACGAGATTAACCGTTCTGTTAATCACATCATCAATCCGGCATCGATAAACGTCCCTAATACCGCGCTGGTGGATAAGTCGGAACTACCAGCTTGGCTTATCCGTATTCTTGAGAAAGACAATGACGTTGCGCGCGCTGCAACACAGAAGAAAGTGGAACTGGATTCACCACACAAAACGCGCCTTGCACAAGGGATTAAGCGCCCGAAAGAGTTTAACGACACGAAACTGGCCGAACACTGGTTACAGGTGCGTTTGTTCTACACGTTAGAGACGCAGTACAAGGATATTTACCCGCTGGTTTTCTCAATCCCTAATGGTGGCTACCGAACACCTAAAGCGGCTTCGATGATGAGCTATGAGGGACAAAAGAAAGGTGTGCCAGATATATTTTTTCCTATCCCGAGAGGGGTGTATCACGGGTTCTTTTTGGAGGTGAAAACGGAAAAAGGTCGCCCAAGTAAGGAACAACAGGAAAAGATAAAAATGTTCCAAAATCTAGGGTATTACGTGGTTGTGGCCAAGGGGTTTGATGAGTGCATTTGTCAAATTAATAGCTATCTCCAATTGCCAACATTTGATAACAAAACTAGACTAGCCGCATAAGTATATAAAAAGGGCTTAGTTATCTCATGTTAGCGAGTGAATATCACAGCATTGGCCAAAAGCCAGTTGATTTAGACGTGTTAGAAGCAACAAAGGTAGTCCGTAACTTCCTATGCGATTACCTTTACTATGACAAGTTGTTGCTAAGCTATGCTCCCGCAGGGGAATTTGGTAGCGCTCAAGCGTATCGTTGGCTTACTGGTGGTCATATTTGTGACTACGATGCTACTGGCGACACAATTGCACCAAGAGAGAAGATCAACTATCGAGTCATTAGAATGCTATTCGATGCTGGTCTAATCAAAGTAAAAACCAACATCCGAACGCCACATACTCGCTGCGTTATCTTTGAATGGGTTCGAGACATTAAGAAATATCGTCGTGAAATCCTCCGTACTAAAATCTTTGGCGAGAATGTTTACCTCACTAGCGCAATGATTGATGCTACAGCGGCACAATATGGTCTGACCGTGACGTTTGTCGGTGCGAGAGGGGTCTTTGAGATATTGGATGGTAATGGCAACTCAATCCCGAACGGCCAAGCCAAGAACACCTACATATTCATGAATAGTGTTGGTGAGCCTGTAGGCCGACTACGTGATATGTCCTATTGGGAATGGGAACAATACTTATACGACACAGCGACACGCGCCAAGCTGCGCAAAACGCCTCTCAAAGTTCGTGATGGCATGCGCAGCCACTTTTCGGAGTTCAAACGAGCTTAACGCCAATCCTTGATCATCTTTCCACAAATGCCGCCTATATGGGCGGTATTTTTTTGTGTTAAAAACAGAAGTCGTGTTCGGAATATTTACGGCGTGTTCGGAATGGTTATAATCGTCTCATGGCAGGACGTAAACCCAAGAAAAACGCCTTAACCCCTCAGCAGCGCTGGAATCGTCATCTTGCCAAGATGGCTAGGTTTGACATTAAACGTCAATACTATCGCGCCAGCGCGACACAACGAGAGCAAATTAGGCGACTCCAAATAGAACTTGGCTGTAGCAGTCGAGAAGAACTGGTTCTTTACGCCATCAATCTTCTAGGCCAACAGCACGGAATTTATCTGAAAGATATTCAAGAGGACTTAGCGTGTCTAAACAAAAAGCCGTAGGTAAGCACGAACTGATCTCAGCAATGAAAAAAGAAACTGGCGCATTACGTGAAGAATGCGAGCTGGTTTTTGATGCCTTTATCGAAGAAATCTCAACTCAAACCATGAATGAGGGCAATGCTGTATTGCTTAGTGGTTTCGGTACGTTCGCACCTCGCCTTAAGAAAGCGCGAGCTGGCCGTAATCCAAAAACGGGAGCACCAGCGATTGTAGTTGCGCGAGACAAGCTGACTTTTTGTGCATCGGATGTATTCCGCGATGAGCTGGCAAACAAGGTAAACGAGATCAAGGGGGCACATTAATGAGCACACGCTTAAACCGAACTGACATTGAAAGAAACATTTCTAAACGCCTTGGCTTAAAGCTTACTGGTGATGATGCAGAGCTGGTGGGCGATTGTCTGGACGCAATGATCAATCACATTCTGGTTGAGATTGCGAAAGGCCGTGAGGTGCAAATTCGAGGCTTTGGCCGTTTCCGTCACATAGAGCGTGAACGCACAACCATTAATCCGGCGACGAAAGAGCGCTTAGGTGTCAAAACCGAGCACAGCGTATTGTTCTCTGCTTACAAGGGCATGGTACGCGTCCATGAATGATAGCAAGGCAATTGGGCTACGTGTCTTTATCGGCTCCGTTCGGCTACTGGCTATAACCATTGTGTTAGCGCTGGTGGCTGTTGTCGGTATTGGCACATACAGCTTTTATGGATTGGTGGTCTATCCAAAGATAGAGCGAGTGAAGATTGATTTGGACGCAGAACGTATCGAGCGCATTACGGTAGCGGCCAAGAGTGGGGAGAAGTCAGAGAATGGCGCATCTAGTCAAAAGTAAGACCGTCGAGGGCGCAAAGAACAAATGGGCGACTCGTTGGGACTGTTTCTTTGATGCTCAATTCCTCTTTCGACGTGATACCGGAAAAGAGTTTGTTTTAGACGTGGCCGCCGAGCCACAAACCGCCAAGGTGAACCGCTTCTACGTGGCTCCTGACTGGATTAACGAACAGCCGAGTGGATTCCCAAGCCTTAAGCCAAAACACAAGGCCGCTCAGCTCCTAAACCCTGTTTGCATTGGGTTCGATGGCCTACAAGGCGAATGGGAAGATGGCTGGTGGTGCAATCCCCCGTTTGACCTTAAGTTTGAGTTTCTGGAAAAGGCGCTAGAACAAGCCAGAAAAGGCCGTGACGGCATTATGCTGTTACCACATGAAGAACTGACAACGTGGTGGTTGGACTTGGTTGAGGGTTACGCCACGATGATTTACAAGCCGGATGGTATGAGCGAAGGTCTGACGTAATCTCACCGCACAATCAACATAGAAACCCTGCCCGAATCACGCCTAAATCCACCAGCAAAATCACATCACCTGATTACCCGCATGATTTTACTGACGTCGACGCCGGGAAATGTTGAGTGTGATTAGTACGACGACGAGGAAATGTAGAAAACTGTGTTGGAAAGACAGCACCTTCTTTCGTTTCTTGTTTTTCGATCTCGATCGAGGTTAGAATATAGGAAATGGAATTGAGGATGACAAAAATGAACTCAGCACAAACCAATAGCGCCCAGACAGAAAAAAGTAATCAAATCGAAGATCCCCAGCGTGCTCACTTAGTTTCTAATCTTCCACATATTAAGGAAGCATTGCAACGAGGTTTAAGCGCTAGAAAAAGAATGACTGAAAACAACCCTGTCACCAGTGGTGGTCAGTATTTTTATGGTGATACTATCCGCGCTCTCCGCGAACTACTAAAACCACACGGATATGTTAGAGAATCCATTCGTAATGTAGAGCTTACGATCAATAAAGAAGAAAAAATTGCAATCTACCTTTGTAGTGCTTGTGAGCAAACTGGAAACCCAGCTGGTTTCCCGCAATCCATTACAGACAAAGGCGACTTTACTCTTGATCTCTTAGCGCTTAAGTTCGAAGAAAATCTCAACTATGACTTGTTCCCAGAAACGCTTCCTGAGTCGAATACCAAAAACAAATTAAATTGTGATGTTTGGTTCCTTCTCCATAATTTTGATAAAAATAACAATAAGCTTACCGCTGAGCTGGCGAGACCTGTATCCTACAATAAGAGAGGTTACGTGACAGGATTTGATCTTGAAAACCGTATAATTATTGACATGGACAACGAAGAAATCGTTGATTCACAAGTCGATTTCAATGATGAAATTGACTTTGATATCGAAGAAGTAAGTAACGACAATGTTTAACTCATTAAGACTAAAAATTGCTAGAGAAAGAAGAGGATATACAAAAAAGGCATTAGCCGAACTAACAGGGATTACTACGAGAACGCTTTCAACATATGAAAATAAGGGGCTTCTGGACACAACTGACTCAACCTTGGTGAGTCGTATAGCAGATATTCTCAATTACCCTGTTGAATTTTTCTACGCGGATAATCCTGAGCAAATCGTAAAAGAAGGCGTAAGCTTCCGAGCTATGACGAAGCTTAGTGCGTCCAAAAGAGACGCAGCTCTTAGTGCCGGAACGCTGGCAGTTGAGTTTAATACCTGGTTAGAAAGTCGATTCAATTTAAAGCAACATGATGTTTTAGATTGCAGCAGCGAAGATTTCGCAGATCCTGAAAGTGCCGCACAACTTCTACGTGAACATTGGGGCTTAGGTGAACTGTCTATTTCCAACATGATTCACCTTTTGGAGTCTAAAGGGGTGCGCGTCTTTTCGTTGACTGAGAATTGTGTCGAAGTAGATGCATTCTCATTTTGGTTGGATGAAAAACCTTTCGTTTTTCTGAATACGATGAAAACGCCAGAACGCAGTCGTTTTGATGCCGCCCATGAACTGGGTCATCTAGTGTTGCACAAACATGCATCTAACAACGGACGCCAAGCCGAGGAACAAGCGGATCGATTTGCGTCAGCATTTCTAATGCCGAAAGGAAGTATTCTAGCGAAAGTACCTTCATATCCTTCTCTAAATCAACTGTTGAAGCTGAAGAAGCATTGGAAAGTATCATTAGCGGCTCTAATACGAAGAACTTTTGACTTAGGTTTGTCATCCGAGTGGCATTATCGTCAATTAAACATCGAACTATCAAACTGTTATGGCAGAAAATCAGAGCCAGAGGGTCTAGAGAGCAGGGAAACGTCTTTAGTATTTCAAAAGATTTTCAATAAATTGAGAGAAAAAAACATATCTCGGAGCGAAGTACTCAATGAGTTGAAACTACCTCAAGATGAGCTTTCAGCCTTAACATTTAACAACCCATTTTTTCTGTTTAAGGCGGTTGTATCAAAAGTCAGAAATGAGAAAGCTCCCCTTTCCAGTAACACCTCACAACCAACTCTAAAAGTGGTTAACTAGCGACACATTTACGCAGAGGGATCAAAGTACAGATCCCTCTATTCTTGCTACCCTAGGAAACTCCTACCCCGTATGGCAAGCTTCTGAGCAGTAATAACACCCATTGGCCTTTGAATAGGTTTTCTTCGCTGCAGAAACTGCAGGCCCACAACTAGCAAACTCACCAAGATACGTTCGGTTATGTTCCAGTGGCATGTAAGAACAACCTTGCTTATGCACTTCATGATCGCCATTAGCTTGTTGATTCTTGTTCACATAATACCTAGCCATACTATCCTCAATATCAGTAATAAAAAACCAATATAAAACTTAGCTCATAAAGCCATACTTTCAACAAAGAAATGCAAAATGTTCCCTACAGTTTAGGCAAGTCACGCCTCTTAACGCGCTCTGGTACTTGTTTTTGATAAAGATTGGCTACTACGAAACACTCAAAAAAGCCACCAGCAAAAAGCGACAGAAACGATCTGTAAATGTGTAAAAAATAACAAAATGAAATGAAAGCTAATATTGCTGTGTGTTCGGAATGAGTTTAGTATTATCCCCATAGGACAGTGACGGATACGATTTCCTATACGGTGCGCTTGTTTAATAAGGTTGTGCAAGCGTTGTAGGGTAAAAACCTACAGGCTCCCAAAGAGGGTAAAGGGTTGATCTTCGAAAGAGGGTCAGCCCTTTGTTCTATCTATCCCCTACCAAAGAGCGTCTATATGAGTAGGCACTATGAGAAAAGTCCACGAACTATTCTGGCATCGCAAACACGACCGCATCCTTAAGCGAGAACTGGCCAAGGATAAGCTGTACACCAAAGAGCTGGATAACTCCCTACGCAAGATGATTCACGAGATAAACAATCACCTTAAGCAAACTGAAAGTAGTGTTGGCTAGGTGGTTATAACAAAGTTGACACTTTGAGTCAAAGGTATACAATATTATTGTTATAACATCGTACTAACATGAGAGGTGGATTATGCGTACTCAAGTGCGAAAAATAGGGAATAGCCTCGGTAACATCATCCCTGCTGCCTTTATCAAGCAATTAGGGCTAGCGGAGGGGGCGGATATTGAGGTTAAAACTGATGGTGGCAAGATAATCATTGAGCCAATCAAGCGCCCAAAAAAAAGCTTTCCATTTAGCGAAAAAGAACTATTGAAAGGTTTAGATGCACATACGGCACACGCCGATGAGCTGGCAATAGTTTCAGGCAAGGAGTTAGGTGAATAATGGCGCAGTTTATTCCTAAACGAAACGATATTATCTGGCTCGACTTTGAGCCAACAAAGGGAAAGGAAATTGGCAAGTACCGTCCTGCGCTAGTGCTTTCCAGCAAAGAATATAACCAACAAACAGGATTACTCATTTGCTGCCCTATTAGCACCAGTATTCGCGGCCAAGCAACGGAAGTTCCCGTAAATAACCTAGATAAACCTTGTGTGGTTGCTTCTAGCTTAATCCAAACCCTGTCTTGGAAAGATCGCAAAGCCAAGAAGATTGCCACCGCTGAAAGTGGGGTTATGGAGGATGTTTTACTTCGCCTTATACCGCTAATCGGTGCAGACTCCTTGTTTGATGGATAACGTGTGCTTTGACTAGTGCTGATGGATAAAAAAACACTTGAACTACGCATTCCGAACGGATAAATTTATTTATACGCGAGTTACATAGTTGCCATTGTGACGACCGTGTTTTCCTTTAAAAATCTTAGACAACTGTCCTCAAGCGCCTTTGGTTATTCCATTGGCGCTTTTTTCTTGATTTTTCAGAGTAAGTATCAATATAATTGCCCTGTTTCGTGTTGAAGTGTAAAGCTTCGACAAGTGATTCAAAGTAGGTTTGCAAAAGAGAGTTAAAGAGCTGGTAGAAATACTGGCTCTTTTTTATGTGTCGCGTTTCAACCTATTGAAAAGGCGTTTTTGGTGTCCTATATTTACCTCGCTCGCAAGAAAATGGACGTGGATACTCCAAAATATAGATGGCCAATTGATTGGTTATTGAATTACCTGTTATTGACAACTCCTCAAAATCAAAAGGCCACGGTAAAACGTGGCCTTTTTTTATGTCAAAAACGTCATTTTTAGCAAGTCTATTCGGAATGACAAAGGCCGTAAAAAGCCAACTAAAATACATGCTACCGAGAAAATGAATACGCATGTGATTCGCTGGTGGCTCCCCGAAGCGAATAGATTCAAACAGTACCTATCAAATGGGGTAAAAATCGGCACTGGCTGGCGGTTTAGCACATCCCCAAGCCAATGCGAGATACAACCGCATCCAAATCCACACAGAATTGCACCTAGAATCGTGCTGGTGGCTTTTAACGCCTCAATGAGTACGAATGTATCCCCTATTGCCAAATGATAGCCATAAGCCGTTACAGCGAGCCATAACGAAAGGGTATGGGTGTAAGTTCGGTGCGGGATTCTGTCAAATTCAAGCCAGTCTGGTGCGCCCGAACCGCTTAAGCAACCAAGAAATGCCAGGATTGAATGCAGTGGTGTTGTGTCTGCCATTAAGGCGAGAGGAACGGGCGCAAAGCACAGTGCTCCCCACGCGTGTCCGGTTCGGTTCATTCTTCCTCGCAATGAACACAATACGCATAGACGATGGCACTCATCGCTATGGTTCGATTGCGGTAGTTGGTGGCCAATTCCTCGAACGTCTTTGCCACTTCGGGATCAATCCAAGGGCTAATTTGGCGTGTTCCTACAAGGTCGCCCTCTGTCACCTCGGGGTGCTTTTCTGGTAGCTGGTTCGGGTCAGTGTTGTTGATGGCCAATTGATATAGGTCAGTCAGGGTAATGCCGTTCTGTTCGCATTGTTCGCATGCTTTGGCGTGAGCAAGGCGTGAGATACGCGCTTGCAGTAGTGCTAAACCCTTTTCCCGCTGGCGAGTTCTAAACGTGGCTTGTCGCGCTTTGGTTTTGGCTTTGTGTCTGAATTTGATGCGCTCGGGTGCTTTCAAGGGGTATTCCTTTCATCACGTAGCGCGTTGTCTTGGGTATGGGGGAAAGGTGGCTAGTGAGATAACGCAGCCAATTACTATATTGTGCCGCAGAATCAATTGTACATAAGTAGCGTTACTCACTAGCTGGCCATGATTATATGCAGAAAATCGTTACTGTAAATACTATTTAATGTCGCGTTATTAAATTTTGTCTTTAAAGCCTTATTGACAATCAAATGGTTGTTTCATCTGGCTTAATCCTTGTTGTGATTGGCTCGATAAACTCTGTATTATTCCGAACGTAAAGAAATAAGTGGGGTTTAACCGTGTCCGGCAAGATTGACTATCAGGCTCACCAACAGCAGTTTTGGGAGCAGTTAGAGAAGCAGCCGACTTTGACGCTGGCCGAGTATTGCGAAGCCAACGGACTAAAGTACGGCACCGCTAAGCGATATATAAAACGGCCAGCCAAAACGGGCGGCAAGTTCCAACCATCCGTTATGCCAAAAATCAAAGCGAAAAAGACCAGTCAGGGCAATGACTGGCATTCCCTTTTGAAAGAATTTCTCGTGCGTGGCGCTCAAAACCCAACGCTCACGATGGCCGCTTTTGCGAAAGATAAAGGGGTGAACGGTGCGACATTGCGCCGCCAGTTTAATTCCATGCGATCGCTGCCCGAGTTTGATCGATTATTTGATCTTTACGATGAGCAATTAGCGAAATTTCAAGAAGCGAAAAACGACAAGAAGAAAAAAAGGGCTGATAAATCAAAGTCTAAAGAAGCGGGGGCAACCGCGCAAGCGCAAAGTGCGCAAGGCGATCGCGCGAAAACAGGAGGTATTGGATCACTGCGCAAGCCGCGATCAGTTGAGGGACTTTCGCAGTATTCCAGTGCTCAAGTGGGTCGCCCTGTTGTGCATGGTGGTTATGCCCGTAGTGCGGGTATTACTGGCGAAATCATGGATATTCTCATGGATACCGATCCGCTTTCGGTTTGCAACGAACTGATTATTGCCCGTTCGCAGTATTACCGAATGAATGAGACGTTAGCTAAACGCCTTAAAGAGATCGATGAAATGGAAGAAAGCGGAGACATTCCGCTCGATGACGAAAACCAGCCAGTAGACATAAACGCCATGCGTGACCGTCTCATCTTTGGCTATGGCACCAGATTGCGTGAACTGGAATTGAGTATTTCCACGATGGCCAAACAAGAGGCCAAGCGCTACATCGATTTGCGTAAACAGGAATACGCTGAATTGATGATGCCACACTTACTGCCAGCGGAAGAAACCAGCCTAGTAATAGAAATGCTTTCTCTGCGCACTAAGAACAACTGGACAGCCTTAGAGACGTGTCAGCAAATCGAGAAGTTAGGTGCACGTCCACCAGCAACGCTATTGCATGAAGCTAAGGTAGAGCTAGCGAACCTAGAACCAGAAGTAGAAGACACTGGTATCAGTGAGCAAGAGCTGGATGAGCTGTTTGATGACTACACGTTAGAGCAGATTGAGCAGCAAGATAACTGGCTACCTGCGCGCAAAGAAGAAGTAAACCGACGAATCAAAGAAGCCGAAGACCTAGAGAACGGCGTAGAACCTACCCTATCCCCATCCCAAATACAAAACGAAGCCGCTAAAGAGCAAGCCTATGATGACCTCGATAACGAGGGAGTGTCGGGGTTTGACGATGTAGACAGCTTCGAGGTACTTGGTGGCTAGACGAATAAAGAGCGTAACACAAGATCCCCGTTACCCTGCCCTAGTTAAGCGGTATCGCTATGACTGGAAACGCCTCGCTGTTGAGCTAGTCGGTAAGAAGCCGAGCTGGCAGCAGCGCAAAATCATTGATAGTGCTCAGCGTATTGGTGCGCGAACGACTGTCAGCTCTGGCCACGGTACAGGCAAGTCAGACATGACCAGTATCATGATCATTGCTTTCATGCTCTGTTTCCCCAATGCGCGTGTTGTGCTGGTGGCGAACAACGCGAGACAGGTACAAATCGGTGTATGGAAGTACCTAAAATCCAACTGGAACACGCTCTTACAAAAGCATGGTTGGTTACAGCAATACTTCACCATTACCGAGACAGCCTTTTTTGAAAACTCAGCAAAAGGTATCTGGCAAACCAGTGCTAAATCGTGCCGTATTGGTAACGAGGAAGCGCTAGCGGGTGAACACGCTAAACACTTGTTTGTTATTGTCGATGAGGCGTCAGGCGTCTCTGACAAGGCTTTTGGTGTGTTAGCGGGTGCATTGACCGAGAAAGATAACCGAATGCTGTTATTGAGCCAGCCAACGCGCCCTAGCGGCTATTTCTACGATACGCATCACCGATTAGCCGAGCCTAGTGGTCGATGGCGAGCCATCCGGCTTAACTCCGAGGAATCGCCGTTCGTAACCGTGGAATTTATCCTCGATAAGCGATTGGAGTATGGCGGTCGAGAGGCACCGGAATACCTGATTAAAGTACGTGGGGAGTTCCCAAGTTCCATTGCTGGCATGCTGCTTAGTCGGGATGCACTGGACAAAAGCGCAAGGCTCAACCTCGATATGCCCGATGGTTGGGGTTGGGCTGCGCTGGTGGACGTGGGTAATGGTCGTGACCGCTCGATACTCAATATCTGCAAGGTTTGGGGTCAACGCATGGAGCGCATCGTTAAGAGCGTGAAATTGCTTGAACAACCAAGCACGGTCGATCCGGTTCGGTTCGCTGACATTATCCATGCAGAGTGTAGTGAGGACTTGTACCCAAACATCACGATAGCAGTGGATAGTGACGGTGTAGGTTATGACACGGCGACTTGCTTAGAACGCTACGGACGGCGCGTACAGCGCATTCGTTGGGGTAAGAAGATGCACTCCACCAGCGATAAGCAGCGTTTCTTTAACCAGCGTGCGTATGCCAATGTTATGGCTCGGGATGCGATAAACCAAGGCCGCATGCAGATAGATAAGAACGTCAAGACGGCAGAACAAGGCAGTAAAATACCTTGTGCAATCAACGAGTCAGGCCAATGGGTAATGATGCCAAAACCGATGATGAAAGAGAAAATGAACATCCCATCACCTGACCGTTGGGATACATACTGTTTTTCTCAATTGGTAGATTATGTGCCGCACGAAATGGAAGTAACAGAGAGCATGCTAGAGTCTCGCAGTTCCGTAGAACAATGGGTACTGGAAGCGCTTGAATCGGACGATGCTTAATTCCGTTGGTGCCAACATATAAAAGTAATATGAAAAGGTGGCGATACCGTTAAATATCGCCACCAAATCACCAATCAAAGCGGAACAACAATAATATAGCTTAAAACCTTAGTTCACTAATCCATCGAACTGCGAACGTGCTTTGCTTTCGTTCTTGCTTCTAAGCTCTTTTCTGGCTTCACGAATAGCGTCAACTTCGCTTTCTATATACATATTAGCGTTAGGGTACAGTACCGACTTAAAAGCATTCGCTTCATCGAATATCGAACGTCCCTCAGTGGTGTTGTTCGTGATTAGCACATCGTGATCTTTACAAGAGCGATGCCTAATTAGAACAAGGCCACCAGCGTTAACGTGAACCTTTTTAGCTACGCGAGAAATGCCACCATTGTTGCCATCATAGGTATGGATGATAGCTACAATGTCATTGTGTTCTTGACCGCGCTTTCTAAACTCAACGTCTGCATTGTCTTTGAAGTATTTCAATTCATTCAATGCAGTGTTTTTATTGTTAGTGAGCTGTTCTTTCTCATCTTCTGGAAGATCGTAGGAGAGTTTACGGTCGAGGTCGCGTAGGTATGCTTCAAGTCTTTTGGCTAGACGTGCGCCAGTGACTTTCTGGCTGCTAGCTGCTTTATTAATTGTGATGTTAACGCGACGGACGTTCTCAATTACGGTCGTCTCTTTAAATGAGTTAGATGAGCTGTTGAAGTATTGAGGTGCGCGCTCTAAAAGCTCTTTATTGGCTGATTTCGCGGCCTCAATATACTCAAGTAAACGAGTGGTCGGATTACCACGTTTTACTACAGCTACGATGCGTTCATTGAATAGTCCACTATCTTCCTTGCCATCTATTTGTTCGGAAAAAGTCGCGCGGTGCTTCAAGGCACGTTTTAGGCGCGCATCTGCCGTTTGTTTGTTTGCAAGTAATTGATTAAGTGTTTCTATATCAATAGCTTTTAAATCTTTAATTTCAGTATTTTTTTTATTAATCATGGTGAACGGTTGCTCCAAATTACATTGGAGGATAAAGGTTACACTCCATCCCTGAGCGTATGCGAGTAACGAAAAACCCTACCTTTATCCTTGATGCGTAGCATACCGTTTTTGTGTTCGGAATTAAATAAAAAACGAACAGAAGAACGTTATAAGTGTTGCTTTTTAAGCGGAGAAGTGATCTCGAACGAAGTTTAATACGTCATCACGATTAATGGATGAATTGCATAGTGCGTTCGGATGCGATTGGATAAGATGCATCATGCAAATGTCGGTCGCGTCATCGAGGAACGAGCTGCTAAATACATCTAGGGACAGGTCACATTTATCTAGTATTTCGATTGGAATTAATTGATTCAACGTGCAGTGCATATCTATATCTCTTAAGCCAATTGACTGGATAGCCAATACGTATATAGCTCTGATTTGGAAAGAGTTTAGGGGATTCTCGCCAGCCGAGCTGATGTTCGCGGAGTATTATGAGACCGTGATCTTTGATTGTCTAGATATGCAAAATAATGCAAACATATCGTTACTAGCAGTTAGGTTTTGAGAACGTGACCTATACCGCATAATAATTGAGGATATGTATATTTGTTCGTGTCACGTGACGACGTAACACCGTCATTATATTTCCAAAGACGGGTAATTGTCGTGGCGAGTTTCAAAAAACCTCTTTTAGTTTCAGTTCTATACAGAACTGAAACTAAATTATTCAATGTTTTGTCGCTGGTCATTTCCTCTTAAATACACAAAATATAATAAAAACAATAACTTATACATTGTGTGGGGTTGTTTTCTAATCCTGGCGCTTTGTGTGAAAAAACCTAAATATTCCATAGGAATATTGATAAAAAATGGCTTCTTGCTGGTGGAGTTTTGAGCACTGTTGCGTTGTTTGTCAAAGGTTGATTAATCGGTCACTTTTGGAACTCTTTGTACTTTCAATGGAATCATTCCGAACAGAGTTGAAAAGGATATTCCTTTAGAATATATTATATTCCGAGCAAACACTGGAATTTTACTAAAAAAGGATCAGCAAAAATGTTTAAAAAAAATGAATTGGTGTCGCTTTCGGATGAGTGGTCGAGCAAACGCAGTGCCATCCAAGAGCGCCACCACGACCTTATTTTTATCTCTTTGGATGAGCTAATTAATGAATGTGGAGGCCAAGAACAAGCCGCCGCCGTCATTCGCAATTTCTACGGCTTCCCTTGTGTGCAAGGCACGATCAGCAAGGCTCGAAAAGGTAATAATGCGCTAAAGATTCGCTCTCAACTTCGCTTTGCCATAAACACAATTAAAGAAGCTCAAAGCATCCAAGCACAAACCAAGATGATCAACCACTTTGGCCGCTTACCTGTTCACCACGACTTCGTGCGTGTCGATGGCGAACTAGGCTTATTCTTGGGATTTGGCTTGTTATCCCGAACCCTACAAATTCAAGTGTTCGTTGGTGGCGAGTTTAAAACGGTTAATGCTAATCACGTGGAGTTGATCTAATGGCTGCTTTCCCTGCGCGTGACTTAGACGAGTTGGAAAAAATAATCCGTTTAATGGATGACATTAACCCGCTTATCTCTATGATGATTGAAATGGAGGTTCGTACAGGTTTACGTTATTGCGACATTTCGAAGCTAAAATTCAGCGATGTGATGATAAATGGCGTGATCCGGTCGTCATTTAGCATTGTTCAATCAAAAGGTTTTAAAGGCCGTATGACCCGAGGTAAGAGCGAAAAAGCCGCTAAAGAGGCCGCTCGAATCACCATTCACGTTAATGCCGAACTGGAAGAACTGATTAAACGTATCTACTTACACAATGGGCATAATGAGTTGATGTTTCAATCTAATCACCACTTGGCCAAAAAGGGCAATGCGATCAGCATCCAGTATATCAACCGAGCGTATAAGCGCATAGCAATGGAGTTGAGATTGCCATATCAGCTATCAACACATTCGATGCGAAAAATGTACGCCATGCTCCTGCTTGAAAAGAAAGCCTCTTTGAAAGTGATTAAGGACGCGCTTGGTCACTCTAGTGTTGCCGTGACTGACCACTACTTAAGAACGTTCCACGACGAAGCGAAAGAGTACACAACAGGCATTTCATTAAAACCAAAGGCAGAATAGAGGGAGGGGAAATTATGTGTAAGGCTCTAATGAACGCGAACTTACGAGTAAACGAATTTAAACTTCGACAACAGGAACTTTCCCGAACCTCAATTCCGAATGACCTTAAACCAAAGGTAAGAGAATTAATGAAAAAAGGGTTCAGCAAAAAGGCAATCAAGCTGGTGCTTGGTTGCAGTTATGACGACCTAAAGACTATCAATCTGTCGCATTAATTAGGAATATAAGAAAACATAGTTACACTGTAACGTTATCCATTTGGCCAAGAAAGGGCAACAATGGCCAGCCAAATCCAACCGAAAGGAATTACATGTTTTGTTTATTTGAGGGTTATAGAGTGTCAGAGTGTCGTAACGCTTATGCTTATTTCGTATCTAACACAGGCTATCGATTCATCACCAAGAAAAAGACCTGTTATGCCGTTAGTGTGCCTAAGCCGGAAGGGGGCTATATTCGTCGCTCTGTCGGGTTTGTTCGCATTGGTGAAAAGAAAGGTCTACGCAAGGCAACCAAAATACGCAACCAAATCGGCAAGGAACTATGGGGGCGTTGTTGGGATCGCGTTCGTAAGCAATTCAACTTGCTGGCGCGCTTGCCGAAAAGTCTTGAACCACGGTTAACTACCATCGATGGTAAGCAATACTACGTAGCGCGGTACACCAAGTACGATGAGAACAACCAGAAGCATGAGCATTCCATTAAGGTAAGTGTGAACGCTTATGGGAAATTGGCGGCATGGACGATTGCTAAGAGAAAGTTACTCAAGGCTCACAGCGATGTAATGGACGTATTGTTACACATTGAAAAAGTTAGTAGTGTACGGTTAAAGTAATATTCTATTCATTTATAATAATTCCGAACACTAGTTCCTAATATACTAATATTCATTAGTTAGTGACAATGCGATGAGGGGGCCCATAGAGACATATATGAAAGTACGTATTCTCGGTCAAATGTTTGCGGCTACTGTAATTGTGCAACTTAGGCTTTATAAGTCCAATTTCATAAGAAGTTAAACATCTTCAATGGTAACGGGTATCACGATTTGTGAAAACAGTGTAAGTTATTAATCTGTTGTGTTTTTTGTATTTAGAATTGGCCCCATTAAGTATTCTAAAATGGTCCTCTTTCCGGTTATTATGTCAACTGATGTTGTCATTCCTGGAATGATTGGTAGATCTTTATCACCGAGATCAGTTTTATCAGTACGTATACGTACTACATAAAAGTCGTTACCTTCTTCATCCTGGATTGTGTCTGCACTAATATGTTCTAACTCCCCTTTTAAACCACCGTACTTACTAAAATCATAAGCGGTAAGCTTGACAATAACAGGTAGCTCAGGACGTAAAAATGCAATATCTTTTGGTGCTATTTTTGCCTCTATCAGTAGAGCGTCTTCGGTTGGCACAATTTCAACGATATCCATACCTGGTTGAATAACTCCACCAACTGTATTTATGCTCAACGTTTTAATTTTTCCCGTTACTGGTGAGTAAACCACGGTTCTATTGACTTTATCTTCTAAGTTAACTGTAGACTTTACCAAAGAAGATAGTTGATCTTGGGTGCTATTAAGTTTTTCTTGTTGTTCAGATCGGAATTGTAGCGCGACCTCTATTCGTTTAAGCATGAACTCTTGAATTAATGACTCTAATACGGGAATTTTAAGCTTGCTAGATGTCATTTCACGCCTGCTATCATTGGCTTGTCGTTGTAATTTAAGTAATTCAATGCGTGGAACTATACCTTCGTCAGCTAGAGGTTTGGTAATATCCAGTTCCTTTTTTGCATATTGATAACTCCTACGTAAGTTTTCTACTCGTGCTTTTATTTCAATCAAATCCTGTTGTTTCTGTATGACTTGCTGATCAATCACTGATAGCTGGTTGCGTATATTATTTAAGTTTTCTAGATACTCAGCTTTTTGACGTAGGATTAGTTCAGGTTGAGTTTCTTCTAAAAATGATGGGAACATTAGCTGGTCATAGTTTAGTGTGACATTTTGTCGCCAATCTTTAATGTCAAAGTCATTGTTAACTTGAACGCTATTTATCGAGGCTGTCAATTGTAATACAGATGCACTCAAGTTAGCGACTTGTTGTTCATGCTCACGAAAATCTGAACGAAAGAGCGTGTCATCGATGAGAATTAATGGTTGACCTTTTTCGACTAATTGACCTTCTTTTACTAAAATTTCTTTAATTAACCCACCTTCCAAGTTTTGTATAACTTGAACCTGTGAGGAAGGAATGACTTTCCCTAAACCGACAATGACTTTATCTATCTCAGAAAAAGATGCCCAACCAACCATCACAATTGAAAGACTCACCATTATCCAGAGCAACAAACGAGCACTCCTAGGACTTGTTAGGAGTAAGGCTGCGACCTTGTCATTAACAAACTCTAATTCTTCATCGTTAAGTTTGTTGTAGTTCTTTTGTTTCATGTTTGCGCTCATTTATAATAATTTAGTTTTAGTATACCAACTTTAACACCTTGAAGACTGAAACGACCTAATATGAAAAAATCAGTACGATAGACCGAGTACAGAAAACGGCCTTTTAACTCATATAGGTTGCTCTATGATTATAGTAGGATGAGAAGGAACAATGCTCCTCTTGGGTGTCAAAATGTTGCTTAAAGCATTCTATAGCGGCTCATATGGCGCGCTTTCGGGGTCTGTAACGTGCATTATTAGTATAAAAATAGAAAATAAAGCTATCTTTAATTTTTGAAACGTGTATAGTTGATTTTGCTCTGACGAAGAGTTGTTTGAAGATAAAAAATATAAAGTAAGTTTTCCAGTGTCATCCCTAGCAAGTTTTTCTCTGTATCTCCCTTAATTCTATATCCTTAAAATAATACTTATGTTCAGTGCACCTTAATTTTAATTTATATAAGGGGCATAATATGTCTAATCAAGTAATTGGTACAGTAAAGTGGTTTAATGAAGCTAAAGGCTTCGGTTTCATTTCTCAAAATAACGGCGACGACCTATTCGTTCACTTCCGCAACATCGTTGGGGATGGATTTAAAAAACTTATTGAAGGCGACAAGGTTTCTTTTACCGTAGGTAAAGGTCCTAAAGGGCTTCAAGCAGAAAATGTAACGACGTTGTAATAGTCTTACAAAACTTAGCTTCCTTATCGCTTGTAATCCAGTGGTAAGGAAGTAGTAGCTCTGATCAATAGTTGTTTCAGATAAAAAAGTATAAAGTCAGTTTTCCCAGCGTCATCCTTAATAAATTTCTCTGTAAGCTCCCTTCATTCTATATCATAAAATAACGCATGTTCAGTACACCCTAATCATTAAGTAAGGGGCATTGTATGTCTAATAAAATCATTGATTTAATAAATGTATCTAATAATAAAAAAATCAGTAAAAAGAAAAAATCAAATAGTCAAAAATCAAAACTTGACCTACTTCAAAGAATAACAAGTGGCCAAAGTGGTGTGGTTTTGGAGGTTTTATTTTGAAGAATAATGGTAGAAAGAAAATTTGGTTTAAATTAAGAAATAAAAATAAAATTTTTGAAAGCCAAACTCATAATTAATTTTTCTTAACGTATTTTATCTTATCAATAGTAACTATTGACTCTGGAGTGGTACGTTAACGAACATCGCCAGTTTTTGAGCCATTTGCTCATCAACAAGACTATTCTAATAGCTCAATCCAAACACCATTGAAAGGCGAAATAGCTCGGTGAAGTAGTCTGCTACCTCACTACATTAACCAAATGTCAGGTAACGGATTAAGCTTTACCCGTAGTGCCTTGTGGACACCGGTAAAGAACACAGTAAAACGTTGATAATAACTGACTCATTATCCGACTAATTCTAATCTTCTTGAGCAGTTTATTCCATTTCTTGGACGAGACTGAACTTGTCCATTACTTTCTCTAAACGCTCTGTCGAAAACCTTGCTCAGATCATCAATCTTGTCGCGCCGTTTTTTCTTGTAGGCGATGTCGCAGCCGGTAATTGGCGGGTTAGTTTCTGTTCTGTAAGAAGTGAAACTAAATTTACTAGATACCTGACGAGGCACTATTTCAGTAACTCGGCCCAACGGAACTACTGGAATAAGTTATTTAATGTTGATACCTAATCGAACTGATATGCCTAGAACGTTGGCCAGCCCGATAAGTGACGATAAAGAAGGGTTGTCGCGCGGGTGTAAGGTGTTATCCATACCTTTGGCCTTGGTAACGGTAGCTAAGGCTTCTGCAATGATCTCGGGCTCGCCAGTGCTTGCCGCTTCATCAATATAGGCTTGGATAGTCTGTTGGTTGGTTAAGTATTCGGATGGCTCTAACTCTTTTAATTGAGAGGTCACATGATCACTCTCTTTCACAATAAGACCACTCACCTGATTAACTTGCTGTATCGCGGTTTGAACGGCTTCGCCGTATGAGTCAGCTTCTCGGTCGAAATCGATACGAATATCGCTGCCAGATGCAGATACGGTGCAATCATTGGCACCAACCCCAACGAGCGCATTAGATAGCTCGCAAAGCGTGTCTGCGTTCATCTAATGGGTAAATCGTCACCATCGTTAAAACTGCTCTGCGTATTGCTTTGTCATCTTCAAAAGGTGGCTGATATTGCGTAGCTGTTGATCGTTGGTTTCTTGCGTTTGGTCATCATCCAAAATCAATGACTGGATGGTGACATCCCAATCAATGCCCTTTTTCTCGATCAAGTAAACCGCATCAGCTAGATAGGTTAAAAATTGATATTGAGAATCAATCTCTGTGTAGCTTTCCTTGGCTTTGTAAGTAATCTCATCAAAATAAGTAGAGAGTGAGTCCCAAAACTTAACACTGCTACTTGCTGTCGTTTTCATTTCATAAAGATGGCCAACACGTAGTTTGCTGTCAGTGAAAAGTCGCTTTAGCTGGTGGGCGTATGTACCTCTCTGCATTAGCAACATATCAGGGTTAATTAGTGGGTTAGTGCTGCAAAATCCGTGAATTAGATTCATTTCTTAAACTGCTCCGACTGTTTGCTTGGAGCGTAATCTAATCCCACCTTTGGATTATGGCAACACTTTTTCATTCCGAACACATAAAATCATATCCATGTGTATTTTTTTGATATTAAGGGCTAAATTAGTTATTGCATATCCTAATTTTGATGTGGTAGTCTCATCCCGCATTCCGAACACGCTCAATCATTTATAGAAAATGACCATAAAAACGTTCAATACCAGCAAAGGCACTATTGCCCTGTCTAACCACGGAGCAACAGTATCGATGGCCATTAACCGCAACACTGGCGCGGTAGCGAACGTGTGTGAGTTGGGTGTTAGGGAGTGCAGATGAGGCGAAAGCCTTTATTGAGGGCGCAGACGAAAAAGCGATACGAAATGAAATGCCTCGCTTTTCCATGTGCGCTGATGTGGTTAAACAACTAGACAAGGCGCTGGCCAATGGCAATTCCAAAAAACCAGTTGAGCCTACTCATAGAGCTTATGGAAGCTCTACCGCTAGATGGAACGGTCTACGAAATGCCACTACAAGTAGAGTTTATCCCGCACGATGAAATCTACATCGGCTATTTCGATACGACCGTCATTGACCGCATGCAAGGGCTAGGAATTATCACGTTACTTGGGGTGCATGATGATGAGCGACAAGCTATCAAACTCAATGAGCGTGACGATTTTCTAGCAAGCTGGTCGGCGGGAGTGAGTGAGGCTCGCAATGGCTCAGATCTGCATTATGCAGACTACAACAACAACCAATATGCGTTTACTGCCGGATACGAGCACTGGCATAACCGCAACAAAAAGGCGTTAAAGGGAAGACTTACGCATTACTCAACAAGTAGAGAGTATCTATGTCATGGATTTATTGACGAGGATACGGGTGAAATTTGGCATCAATAACAAAAGGTAACTAACTATGACTTTGGGTAATCTACTTCTAGCAATTCTTGAGCAGAGAACACAAACAGGCTATGACCTAACAAACCGAACAATGCCTGAATCTGGCGCATGGCAAGCCAGCCACCAGCAAGTGTACCGCGAACTTGGTCGCATGACGGAAAAGGGTTTAGTGTCACACGAAATTGAAGCGCAAGACGGTAAACCAGACCGCAAGAATTACAGCTTAACTCAAGACGGCGAGCATGTTCTTAACCTTTTACGCAACGAATCTACATGCGATGGCCTGTCTATCATTCGTAGTCCTGCATCGGTGATGCTGGAAATCGGCAGCGAGGTTTACTTCAAGTCGTACATTGAAAAACTCAATCAAGAAATAACGCAACTTAAAGAGAAGCTGAACGCGCACCAGAAAGAGAAAGGTGTGTTCTGTGACAACTTCACACTGCATGTAGAGCGCGACATTGATATGCGCAAAGCAGAGCTTAAGTTTGCCGAACGTTCACTATCTATGATCACTTCCTCAAACATTGCTACGGAGAATGCTGCGTGAAACCTCGCAAAGCCGTTTATCTTTTAGTTGGCTCGCCAGCGCTTAAACGAGCCAAAGAGTGTTTAACTCGAAATCAGCCTTGGGACTACGAGGCCAAGCTCATGAAGATCGTCAGTTTGGGGCAACGTATGCGTAACGATGACGGCAAGCCATGCCATCGAGTTTTAATTGAGAGTTACTTCTGATAGGTACAAAAAAACCGCGAATAAACGCGGTTTTTTTGCGGCTGGCCTTAGCAAACAGTTCGAATCAGCAAATTCGAGTTACCAGCCTTTTCATGTTCCACCAGCAAATGTGAAACAAGAGCAAGCAAATAGTAGGTGTTTTTAATGGCTTTGACAATAGCAGAGAAACTTCAAAGACAACGAGAGAAGCAAAAACAATCAATGGAACGGGCGCGAGCAAAGCAAATCGCCAAAATGAACGATCCCGAGGAACGGCAGAAACGCTTCAAAAAGCAATTACAGCAGCAAGAGCGTCAGCGCCAGCGACAAATCGAGCGCTTAAATGATCCCGAATACCAGAAAAAGCAGCGTGACAAACAGCAACAGCGCATCGAGCGCCAAAAAGCGAAGCCTGTAGCGAAGAAACCGACCAAAAAGATCGCCAGTAAGGGATTGAAAGGCCGAACGCCCACGGCAGAGGAAAGGCGCATCATGGATGCCATTGGCCGCTTACCATGTATTGCGTGTTGGCTGCATGGCCGAGAGAATCCGGTGATTTCCTTGCATCATGTGTTTGGTCGTGTTGGAGAACGGGCGCATGCGTATGTATTACCCTTGTGTTGTTATCACCACGACACGCTACTAGAAGCGGAGAAGCGCGCTCAGTATTCCGATATGATACCTATCCACGCAAAAGGGAAGTACGGCTGGAAAGCGCAATGGAAGATCCACAACGGTACAGAGATAGAGCTGTTGTTTAAGGTCTATAAGCTGGCGGGATTGCCGCTTGAACTACTGGAAAATATTTACCCTAAGCATTCCGAACACTAATTAACACAAACGTCATTAACGAGGCTAAAAAAGCTTGGTTAATGGTGTTAAACTGACCAAGATTCCCCATCTTAAAAAGCGCGCTTAGAGGTCACAACATGGCACGAAAGCGCATAGCTGTACTCACTCTATCATCCGGCCAGCCACGGCTTATGCTTGCTGGTGTGGATGATGGCCAACTCCATATCATCGAATGCCAGCAATTAGAGCGCTCTTTAATGAGCCTCAAACTTACCTTGCCTAAGAAGCTAGAAAAGCTCAAAAAAGGCGGTTTTATTGTGCTGGTGGACGAGGTTACGCCCTACTTTTCGAAGTATGGGCGCGCCGTTCGCCTGTCCGAACTGGACGCAAAAGGCAGACCGATCATTGTGTCGGCAATGGAAGCCTATAACTATCTCACATCCCTAAGTGCTATCACCTACCCGCCTAACGCTGGTGGCCGCTTCGAAGTGTCGCCGTCCATCGTAGAAGAAGTACGGGGAACGGATGGTAAACCAACGTACAACATTGACTGGTCAGAACTGCGCCCTGATACCTACGCGCTCATGTTTGTGGTCTATGCAGCTACACAAGACAGTATCGGCGACACGGTAACGCTTAAGAGCTTGTTTGGCCTGTTACGTAAGCCCAAGAAAGAGCCAGGAATGGCCTCGCGCGCAATGGGATTGTTCAAGGCAAAAACGGGGCTAATCGCAGACGGTAAGTATCGTATGGGGGGTGATCATGAGTAAGTTATCCCGCCTCTCAGCAGAGAACATCGAGGACGATATTCTACGGGCGCATTTCTTTGCCATCGTCATGGAATACGTCAACCGTTCGGGCAATACCGATCTGTTTGAGTACACCATTCGACTTGATGAGGTTTATCGTGCGGATCTTGTCTCTTACAGAGCTTACGCCACGGTTGAGCTTGATTGGCTGGTAAGTCTGGTCTGTGACGTAGACGACCCAATGAATCCGCTACCTGTTGGCGAAACCATCAAACTGCCACCAGCATCTTGGGTGCGTCGTTCCATGCGTCAATTCATGGACGAAATGGGGCTGTAACTTATGCCGAAGAAGTTTGAAGCGGAGAAACGGGATAACGGCTCATTTGCCAGCCTTGGCCTCAATGAGAGACAGTTCAACCAGCTATTCAACAAGATTGAACGGGCGCAAAAGAAAAACCGCCGCAATGCCAAGCGAACGCTGACCGCCTCAACGCTGGCCAAGCCAACTAATAAGGCATTAAAAGCGCTAGGCGAAAAGGCTAAAGGGCAACGGTTTACCAAAGAAGACCTGATCAAGTTCGACAAGGCTCGCCAGCGACACAAAGAGGTCTATGACAGTAAGACAGCGGGTATCACCTACGCCTTTTTGGTGAAGAACTCGCGTCAAATTGACATAGACCGCGCTAACAACCGTGTCGATGACGGTACGGGTATTCACAAGGCCACGTTGATCGGCATTAAGAACAATATCGTGCTTATTCGTGTCCGAGCCTCAAGCGTGTCTAGACATGAAGAACACCGAGTAAAAGTGCGTCTTGAGCAGTGGGATGAACTACTACACGAATCGCCTAATGGGGATTACAACCAAGCGGTGCAACTGGCGTGTGCTGGCCGTATTTCCTTTGATTGCGACTGCGGACGTCACCAGTATTGGTATCGATACTTGGCCACTATGGGTAACTACTGTATAGCGCCGCCTAAAGAGTTTGCATTCCCGAAAATCCGAAACCCTGAATTGTCCGGTGTGGCATGTAAACACGTCCTTAAGGCAACAACCATGCTGCAATCACTGGCATGGCAACGCATCTTGGCCAACCAAATGAAACAGCAAGCGCGCCGTGTTGGTTTTGGCTCAGATAACAAAACGTACTTGCTCAACGAGAAAGAGAAGAAAGCCGCCGCTCGCAACCGTAAAACAATGGTGGATAAGGCCGCAGCTACGCGCGAACACGCGAAATATCTACGTGCTCAGAACGCAATGGAAAAACAGATCGCCAAACAGAAACGGGAAAGCGAAACTATTAAGCGCCAAGCGCGCAAACTGCGTCAGGAGTCCAACGAGAAGAAAGGTTATATCGATATGATTAAGGTCGGCTTCCAGAACTTCCATGACGGCTACAAGCTGCAAGGAAAGACTAAGAGTGAAGCTCTGACCAACTTCGCAAAATTGATGAACGTAACACCAAGCAGATTAGAGAGAATCATCAAATGAGTGACGCAGTTAAACCTGTAGTAAGAAAGGCTCGATACCAAGGCCATGTGCCCTTTAACCGTGTTTTAAGGGATGATTGGATTAAGGCCATCAAACTATCACCTGATCACTTTGAAGCGTCCCTTTATCGCCCTGCGGATCCAGAACTGGAACCAACGGATGATAATTACCAAAGCGAGTCAGTGTTAGAGCTAGAAACCAACCAAGACACGCTTACTTATCGTGAGCCAGAGCTGGTGGCTTTATTAGCTTGTCCAGATGAGCAAGAGAACTTTTTCATGATGGACGATGGCGACGAAAACCTTGGCGAGTCCTTAGAACCGCTAATGCTGCGTATTGCTTCGCACCATGTTCCTATTGGTAGTGTACTGGAATGGGATGAAGAAAACGCCGAGGGATTACGAACCGTGTGGTGGTACGTACATAAAGCCGTTGGCTATGGCACAGCGAATGTGGGCGTGATTTATATCTGCATACCAATGCGTGATTTTAACAAATTACTTAAGTAGAAAATTCACCACATAATGCAGCACCACCTTTAATGGCTAGGGTGCTCCCTGCAAAAGAGCAGAGAGTGGAATACAACATCTTAATATATAACATTTGCGATGTTATTTAATTTTCTATCCAATAAAGCAATGGGGATTGGACAACTTAAATAGAACCCTTGAACTAGCTCACAATCTAACTCTTCTAGAACACACAACTGTTCAAGGGTCTCTACCCCTTCAGCAACGACTTGAATACCAAATCCCTTTGCGATGTTGACGATGCCGGAAGTGATCGCTCTTGAGCGATAATCAATAGCGATGTTTTTAATGAAGCTTCGATCTATTTTTATTTCATCGACATCCAACTTGTTGAATATTGCAAATGAGGTATAGCCAACACCGAAGTCATCAATAGAGAACTTTACACCAGATTTCTTGAGTTCTCTGACTAGACTTGCGCATTGATCAACATCGTTTAACGTTGCTGTCTCTGTGATTTCCAAGCAGAGGTATTGTGCAAAATCAAGATCTTTTTTTAAGTAATTTTCGATACGATGCATATCTTCAATGCTATTTAGCTCAGTAGCAGAAAGGTTCACTGATACCTCTTGAATGGCTCGTCCTAGAAGCTGAGTTTCTCTAAGTTGCTTTGATGCTTGCTTGAGGACTAGTTCTGTTAGAGCGCTGCAGAGATTGTTCTCTTCTGCCAGTGTGATAAATACTGCAGGAGATATATCTCCATATTCGGGGTGTTTCCATCGAGAGAGCACTTCAACTCCAGCGACTCTCTTATCTTTAAGGCAATACTTTGGTTGAAAAACAATCTGTATTTGGTTTTGTCGTATTGCGTTACGTAAGTCTGAAGTCATCTGCTGTCTCTGGAGCTCATGTTTAGCGAGCTCTTTGTCGTGGTAGCAGACAGTATTTTTCGTGATTTTTGCTTGAGCAAGTGCATATTTAGCTGACGACATGAGCTGTTTTACACTTTCCCCATCAAATGGATAAAGCGCAACACCAATGGAGCATGTCAAATCAATACCATGACGTTTTGAGTTCTGCTTAAACTGCCTTTGAATAAGTGCTAAGTGCATATCAACTTGACTTTCGCTTTCCATACGAATCAAACAAGCAAATCCATCAGAATGCACCCTTGAAGAGAAAAGTGGAGAAACGGTAGAAGAGTTAATCGATTGTGCGATATCTTTTAGAAACAGATTACTCTTTACAAAACCGATTCGGTCGGAAACGGGCTTAAAATTGTCTATATCGAGAAGAAATAAAACATAATGTTCATCCTTTTTTGTATTACGAAACTTTTGTTCCAAATAGCGAAAAAAGACGTAGGGGCTATGTAAACCGGTTACATAGTCAATGTCATTGGCTCGTTCAATATACCTGTTGTTCTTTTTTATCAGCCCCCATAGCAAGAAAGAGGTGATCACAACAAATAGCATTCCTTTTAGTGACTGAACCGAGGTGTATACTTGTTGATTGTTAGATAGGAGCTCTACCGCTTTGTCTGAGAACAATACCCACATTGACGCGAATGCAAAGTAGGACAAAACGATCTTAGCGGAGCTGAGAAAGTTTTTTTTCATATAAACCACAAAATACTCGTGTACTGCCCAAGGTTAAGAGCATACTTAAATAAGTAAACTATCACCACATTGCATATCAAGCTAGCAATATATCAATTAGATTTTCAAAACAACATATTAAACACATGCTTTTACGGATTAAGTTGACGTTTCGTCGTAACAAGAACCTCTAATTGCCCCCATCCTAATATTGTTCAGGTCTAGAGCTTAGTTGCTGTATGTTTACCATCTATGTTGCTTATATGAGTTTCAAGAAATATATAAGCTAATAAGGAAGTTGCATATCAAACATGGCTGAACTGTCAAATCTGTTCAAACTGGATTTAATCGATTTACAGTTACGAGTAGAATCACTTTTAATAGACCAATGGATGACTTAATTTATGGAATACCTGGGTGAATCAAAGCGGCTGAGAGATAAGTTAAATTTAAGACAACTGATACTATTTTTAAGCATCTTTAGTATGATGGTCACCCTTCTAAACGCTTTTTACTCCATATATCATGTTCAACGTGAACTAACTGTCACTAACACCATTGAATCCAATCGTGTTTATGCTGAAAAAATGGCCAGAATGACGGACACTTTCATTGAATCAGCACTATCACAATTGGAGTACAGCGCACTTATGCTTAGAAGCAAGGTGCGAGATACAGATGAGTTGCAACAAGAAGTGGATCGGTTGAGGCTCCAAACCAATGCCTTTAACTCTGTAGTCATCGTCAATGCGAAGGGAATTATTGTTGCCGTTTCACCTGAAGCAATACAAGTGAAAGGTGTCCAATTAACAAGTGAAAGTTCGCTACAATCATTGAAAGCTAAGTCTCCAATCGTGACTGATCCCTTCGTATCTCCTGCAGGTAATTATCTGATAAGTATTTCCCACCCTATTTTCTCCGAACAAAAAGAGTATTTAGGATATGTCAGTGGCTCTATTTATCTCGATAAGAAGAACATGTTAATGAGCATACTTGGGCAACATAGCTATAGAGATGGGTCATACCTCTACGTTGTGGATAAGAATCAGACATTGATCTATCACCCTGATCGGCAAAGAGTGGGAGAAGTCATTGTTAATAATGACGCGATAAATGATGTTATTCAGGGAAATAAAGGTGGTAAAGCCATCATTAACTCCAAGGGTATTGATATGCTTACTGGGTACGCACCAGTTAATGCTTCAGGTTGGGGGATAGTTGCACAGAAATCAGAAGGCTTAACTTTTTCTGTACTTAACGACCAAATGTGGGATGTGCTTGTAGAAACTTTTCCAATTGGAGCCATCACGCTTTTAGTTATTTGGATATCTGCGGCTTTTATCTCAAAACCGTTGTGGCAGCTAGCTAATGTAGTCAAAAGCTTTGAAAACCGTACTTCTGCTATACGAGACTTAAATGAAGTTAAACCTTGGTATTTTGAAGCTTCACATCTAAAGTGTTCATTTCTCAGCGCATTCAACATTGTATCCAACACCATTGACCAACTGCATATCGATACTTTAACGGATTCAATGACTGGGCTGTTAAACCGTCGAGGTTTAGATAAAGCCATTGATAACTTGCGTATACAAAACACTCCATTTTCTGTGCTCGCTCTGGATGTTGACTATTTCAAAAAAGTCAATGATACCTTTGGCCATGATGCCGGTGATGCCTTACTTGTCAGTGTGGCAAATATTATCAAGGCTCAGGCGAGAGAGATGGATATTGTCTGCCGCTCTGGCGGAGAGGAGTTTATGGTCTTTTTAGTTAAAACTGACATACGTCAAGCTGAATACGTTGCTGAGAGAATCCGAAAAGCCATTGATTCAAACGAGTTTGATGTTGTAGGTCACGTGACTATTTCTATCGGCATGTCTCAATGGTTTGCAGAAAGAGAACCGATCAACGCTATTCTTAAAGGTGCTGATGATGCGCTTTACCAGGCAAAACATAACGGTAGAAATAGAACTGAGGTGCATAAGGTCAACTGACTCGATCAATTTAATGTGTCATTTACTTTAGGTTCGTTGTAACTTAATTCAGACTTAGCGAACATATAAAGTTCACAACTTCAAGATACCTTTACTCTTAAAATTCAAGTGTATTAGGTTGAGCTGTCTCATAAGAATTTTTTTGTCAAGTCAAGCAAGCGAAACTTGTTACCAAGCTTCGTCTATCTCGTAATCCAACATGTAAGTAGTCTCGATGTAAAAAACATAATCTTTTACAGGTTAGCTCATTTCTCGTTCCTCAAGTTGCGAGTAGTAAGAAATGCTATCTGCTTCTAAAGCTTTATTTTACTGGATTGAGCTCGAACCCAATTTTAAGAGTAAGTAACGTAATATTGCAGCACCTTAATTATAAACATCAAACGCATATTGAAATTGCCGCGTGTGCCGAATCATTCTTGAGCGATTAATTTTACGAACAAAACAAACCTTAGCAATATGATTTATATGAACTTATCTCGCTCATCCAAACATTCATCTGAAGCCATTTCAAACTCGCGACATATCCAAGGACGATTTTCATAAATTTTGCACATTAAGCTATCTCTATCTAAAGCAGCACACCAACCATCACTTAGACGCAGCATTGCCTCACTACCATACTGATCACGTTTGATGAATTGTTCTGGTACTCCCGTATCAGAAATGATCATTACTTCAAGCCGACAACAGCATGCTTTACAGTTAGAACAAGATATATTTGAGGAATAAGCTGGTGTAGAAAAGGTGGGTATGTTCATAAGTAGCTACATTTTGATTAATTACACATAATACCGTAATTTAGTACAAACTACCTTACTTCTGATGTTCGCTACCTTGTGGATCATAATGCCCTGTAAAGGTATCAACCACGCTAATACCTTAGTTAAACAATTGTGTCATAAACACTAAACTGGCTTGGAGTGAAAGCGCCAAGTGTTACGAAGTCATCTCGAACAGTTTGTTATATGCTTGTATTGCACCTATAATTTATGCGCACACACAATACGCACAGGTTACTATCATGAGAAACGCATATAGTACGCAAGCACCAAAGAAAGCTACAAACTTAAGCTTAAACAGTGAGTTACTTGCGGAGGCTAAACGCTTAAATATAAACCTTTCGGCAACAATGGAAAAGGCACTTGAAAAAGAAGTACGTCAACGCCTTAAAGCTGAATGGTTAAAGCAAAATTCTGAGGCCATTAATGCTTGTAACGAGCTAACTGAAAATCACGGACTATTTTCTGATTCTTACCGAGTATTCTAATGTCACAATTCTCGCTATACAAAAACAACGATAAAAACACTGCAACCGCATATCCATACTTTGTTGACGTTCAAAGTGGATTGCTGGATACATTGAACACTCGGTTAGTTATTCCGTTGACGCCTATTGAGCTGTTAGAGAAAAAAGCACCCAGTCATCTATGCCCCATAATCCATATTGATGAAGGTGACTTCGTAATTCTGACGCATCAAATGGCAAGTGTACCAACCAAAATTCTAAGAGAACCTGTAAGCAATCTAAGCACTTTTAGAGACGAGATCATCTCTGCTATCGACTTTCTTATTACGGGCATATAACGCCAGCCACGCAATCACGACACTTAACTTGGACGCCGTAAACACTAAACTTGACCCAAACTAAAAATGCCAAGCGTGGGGAATCACTCTTAAATGCTTTCATTTCTATCCCCTAAAATTGCCAGAATGGTAAGTTAAATATCCACCCCATAACAGTAAACGCTGTTAGCAGTAGACCAAAAAGAAATCCCAGTAAGCCGCCATTGTATCACTTGTTTCAGCATGACAAATTCAGGGATACTCGCAGCGACAGTGCTCATACAAAACGCTAATGTCGTACTAATGGGAAGACCATTTCTCAGTAGACTCTCCATGATAGGAATCACCCCCGTCGCATTAGAATACAGAGGGATACCAATCAATACTGAAACTGGAACCGACCACCACTGACCTGCGCCTAATTGACATCCTCCCCTAGCTGATTCGCTAGGGGATTCCCATTACATGGGCGCACGCTAAATTGCTTTAGGTGCAAGTTCCTGATTCATCAAGCGGCTAACGCCGACTCTCCACAGGCTAACAAGCGGTGTCCCCGCTCTAAAATATTTAATGCGCCAACAATATCTGCATTGTTGGTGTAACCACACTTAATACACTCAAAATGAGATTGAGTTTTACGGTTATCTTTCGATACATGACTGCAACAAGGGCAGGTTTGGCTTGTGTATTGCGCTGGCACAGCGACAACTAAACCACCATTCCATAATTGCTTGTACTCTAGTTGTCTTCTGAACTCATACCAACCCTGATCAAGTATTGATTTGTTCAGCCCTGACTTAGCTTTCACGTTTTTACCGTGCTTTTCTGCATTGCCTTTTGCTGACTTAGACATGTTTGATACACGTAAGTCCTCAATCACTATCATCGCGTGGTTCTTGCTGATTTGATGTGAGGCTTTATGTAAGTAGTCCTTGCGACAATTCGCAATGAGAGTGTGTAGCTTTTGAATTTTGGCTTTCTGTTTCTGCCAGTTAGCAGAAAACTTAACCTTTCTTGATAGCTTGCGCTGTTCGACAGCTAAGCGCTTTTCATGCTTACGGAATGCGTTAAGCGGTTTTAGATATGAGCCGTCTGACAATGTGACTAACTTGGCAACACCCATATCAATACCAACGGCAGAGCTAGAGGTATGCTTAGGTTCATCAATTTCTTGCTCAACTTGGAACGAGATATACCAGTGACCAGACTTAAAACTAACAGTACAGTTCTTAATGTTGCCTTGTACTTCTTGTGATTTGCGAAACTTCAGCCAGCCAAGCTTGCTCGGTAGCTTTACACGCTTACCATCTAGTTCGCAGTATTTGTTGAAGTTAACAAAGCGCACTGAATCTTGGTTTTTGCCTTTATTTTTAAATCTAGGCTTATCAGCAGCTAATGACTTGTCGAAGCATCGCATCCAAGCCGTATGAAGGTCTTTGAGCTTTTGCTGTAGATTGTCAGTGTATGCCTCTTTGAGCCAAGCAAGATCGTCTTCTTTCTTCCATTGCGTGAGTTGCTTACACAGTTCAGCGTAGTTCGGGATCTTCTCGCCAGAGTCCAACTTGTTTAAGCAGTGGCGCAAGCCTTGATTCCACACAAATCGAGCATGACCGCAAAGCACAGCAAGTCTAGCCGCTTGGGTAGCGGTAGGTTCTAACCGAAATTTGTATGCTTTGCGTATTAACATGACAATCAGTGTGAATCTTGATAATATATTTATATTATCAACTTACATACAAAAGACAATATCAGTGTGCGATAATTTTAATAAGGGTAGGCATAGTTGTTATTCACTGCATTTACATATCGTTTTCGTGACAAAATACAGAAAGAAAGTGTTTGGAGATTTGCATCTACAAAGTCTTGAGGCGACTTTCAGGGAGCTTTGTTTGGGCTTTGATGCGGAGCTAAAGGAATTTAACGGAGAGCCTGACCATGTTCATTTGCTAATATCAACATCTCCGAATACACCTAGCGTTGCAAAATTGGTGAACTCGTTAAAAGCAACCAGTTCACGCAGGATTCGCAGGGAATTTAATGATGTAGCAGGAGCGTTTGGTAAGAATGTGCTTTGGAGTCGGTCTTACTTTGCTGGAACATGTGGAGGTGCGCCACTAACTGTTATTCGTCAGTACATCGAGCAACAGGATAGACCGCATTAAGGCGCTATCGCACCTTTGGCTATTCCCCTCCCTGCTCTTTCGCAGGGAGCACCCTAGCCATTAAAGGTGGTACTACTATGCGGAACACATCCATAGGTAACTCGATGATCAGAGTAACTTTTATGTGGTGAAGCACTGCTGGTTTGGGTTACGTAGTTCAATGATGGTATTACTTTGATCAACACGGTTAAATGCCTCATCACTTATATTTTCGTGATCAAAATCAGTACGAAATAGATCCGCACGATACAAATCGACCTTACTCATTTGTGCATAACTCATGTCTGCGTTTCTCAAATCCGCATCGCGGAACGTTGCGTTGTTCAGGTTAGCGTGACTGAAATTGGCATAAGTAATGTCAGCCTCATTCATATTCGTACCTGATAAATTGGCGCCACTGAAGTTGGTGCGGGTGAGATTGGCGCAACGCAAATCAGCATTTTTAATTGTACGATTGCTTAGGTCGGCATTACATAATTGTGCACGCTCACCGCCTTGCTTGTCTAACCACAGTTTGTGTTGCTCAAGAACTGAATCAAGCTCTTGTTGAGTGTATGTATTCATACTTCACACCTCTATTCTCATAGGGGATACCAATATTAGGCCCCCCTTTATCTTGATTTAGCTAATCTTGCTGTGCCATATCTCGCTATCTGGGCCAATAACACATTCGCCGTCTACTCTCATTGATAACCGAATAAGACAGCGTTTGGCCACTTCCTTGAAATCGTCTTCGGGTAAATGTCTTACCGAGTCGACCAAGGCTTGACAATGCGGGGCGGTTTGCTCTTTTAAAGTGTAGAAAACCCATTTCCCCTTTTTCTCGTGGTTCAGGAGGCCAGCTTTGTAAAGTATTTTAAGATTACGAGATACGTTGTATTGAGTTTCACCAATGATGTCCATTGCTTCAGCTACTGCCATGCATTCATCAACATGCAGGAACAACCAGAACAATCGCAATCGATTTGGTTCTGATAAGGCTTTTAACGAATCAATGTATTTTTCATCCATCATGGTTTTACCCTTTCAACTGATTGGCGCCACTCTCGATGAGTGGCGCGAGTTTTATATTGTTCAGAGTAACCGATTTTACACAACGTATTGGAAGATAGCGCCCCCAATGATCGCTGTCGTTAAGACTATCCCTACAAACGCGATTACTGCTTTTCTTTTTAGAACTGCAGATACTAACGCGATTTCAGGCAAACTGGCACCTGTACCGCCAATAATTAGTGCCAATGCGGCCCCTAAGCCCATTCCTTTAGCTATTAACACGTTAAGTAGCGGGATCGCCATCTCGATACGTAGGTAAAGCGGGATACCAATAAATGAAGCCACCACGATAGATTGGAAGCTATCACCACCCACATATTTATCTACTAAGTCCGCTGGTAGGTAAACCGCAGAGAATCCGCTGATCGCTGCACCTAACAATACGTATGGGATTATTCGTTTGAATAAAGACCAAGCTCCAGCCATTGCATTGCGCGGTCTTGAGGTAGAAGAAAGTGCTGCGCCACAAGTAGAAGTGTTGCTGCCGCATCCTTTACTTTTGTTGTCTTCTAATTCATCGGCACGCTTGATTTCATTTTTCCAAGGCGACTTGGAGATCACGTAGCCACCCAATACCGCAGCGGTGAACGTCACCAAGAAGTACACCACAGTGATCTTTAATCCGAAAGTGGCATACACCATCGCTAATACAATGAAGTTACACAATGGTGCAGAAATAATGAAGCTCATTACTGTACCCAAGGATGCGCCCATTGATGCCATTGCCATGGTTACAGGAACAACCGCAGCACTACAAAATGGGGTTAACATGCCAAACAGTGTACCCAAAAGGGTTCCCCATTTATCGTGTTTGGTCAGCGCTGATTGGAGTTTTTTTTGGGGGATGTATTCGCGCATGATGCCGGTTAAAAGTGACACGATGGCGATGATAAGAACTAAGCCTTTCGCTACATAAAAGAACTCGTTGAACGCAATAAGTAATTTAGTATCCAAAATTGTAATCTCTAGCAAGTAAAAAGAGATTTTGGATAATATACATACATGCACGATTGTGCAAGTGTGTATATTATTTTATTAGTCGTTAGAGATCGATAGGCTTGCTTATGACCTATAGTTTATTGTCGAAAGATATTTATTAAGTATTGGAAAAAGTATGGGCGTTTCAGATCACGGCATGCTCAATATTTGCCCATAGAAAGACCTTGTCTTCAATAGATAATCCCTAAACACAGTCTACACCAACGACATGTCTGGACAGGGCATCATATCTTGAAGAGAGCGGCATTGAGTTGTTAAAACAATGGTGGGCGATGACAAATGTCAGTCATAGTGCGCGTTGGTATGTGGATTTGGAGAGTACAGCGAGAGTCGATCAGCATCATAATATTGAAAGGCGGAGAAGTAGACTTTGCGTTCATATTTCTTGATAATCAGCTGCTTGGTTAGTCAGTTTGATCCCAGAAGGCGAAGTTAGTTAGAACGCTCAAGCATGAAAAAGTGCTATATTGAATACATCACATCTTCACGCCCCCCCACAAAAGGAATTATACTATGCCGACCTACCAGGTCACTTACTTCAACGCGAAACACGCCGTAATGGATAGCGAATCTATATTCATGAAAAGTCTAACCAACGCAAAGCGTTCCGCAGAGCATCATGCACCAGAGGGTACTGACCAAATTGAAATCAAAGATTTAATGGATAAAGTTCTGACTCGATTGATGCTTGAACAAGGCTGGGTTGATAACATCGAAGACTGATATTGCCGAGCAATCACGGTTCGTTTGGAGTGTCATCAATAAATACACAGGCTTGCTTAGTTTTTCGTACTAGCCTTTGACAAAATTTAATTTGTTTGTCTGTCAAAGCTTGTTCACGGTTGAGTTGGTCGAGTAAACCTGAAAGCATGTCTCTTTCCAAGTTACTCAGTTTTTCAGAATGCATGAGGAGTGTCGTATTGATAAGTTCAGAGAGGTTTCTTGAACTCACAATCCCCATTCCTTATTCCACTTCTTTTGTTCCTCAATATCTTCTGTTCGTTTGCGGACATCCTTTCTCTTAAGCTCTTCTGGTATCCATTTAATCCTTTTTCCTTTCGGATTAAGACCAAGTTGTTTCTGCTTTTGTGTCGGGTTAGGTAATTTGCTCACATATAATCCTATTTTGATGGTTGACTGAATTTCGCACCGCATCCACGTTGGCTATGAAATAAACAATGATACTACACAAGTCAGCATAAAATAGACAAAAGTGAGTAGCACTAGTTAAATTAGCATTGTAAGTATCGCAAAAACTAGCTAGTTGCAACTTCGGCTATTTGCTCGCAGTCGGCATAAAGTCGTTTTTTGTTAGCGAATGCATTGGAAACTTACTAATGCTTTTTAAAATCATAACCTTACAGCCAAATTAAAATATGACCGAAGACTAAACTAACTATTTTCAATTTAAGACTTATACTTAAAGTAGCTCCGCGAATTTGAGTTATTTTTTCATTATAAAACAAGTTTCCTTTCACAGTTATTTTCGAAATTTTTCGTTTAACTTCTGCGACAGCCCTCTTGAGTGACTATGAAATAGCTCTAGTTACCAGAGCCTTAACCT
Source organism: Vibrio sp. RM-41-2B (assembly GCF_024744415.1). Taxonomy (NCBI): domain Bacteria; kingdom Pseudomonadati; phylum Pseudomonadota; class Gammaproteobacteria; order Vibrionales; family Vibrionaceae; genus Vibrio; species Vibrio sp. RM-41-2B. The sequence goes on from NZ_JAMQWD010000007.1 coordinate 99,419, forward strand.
ATAGGATTAGTCGAGGTATATATGTCTGACAGAGAAACTGGATCAGTAAAATGGTTTAACGAGAATAAAGGCTTTGGATTTATCACCAAAGATAGTGATGGCAAGGATATTTTTGTCCATTTCCGTTCGATTTCGTCTGATGGGTTTAAGACCCTGTTGGAAGGGCAAAAAGTAAGTTTTGAAGTTGAACCAGGTGAGAAAGGACCGCACGCAACAAACGTGGCTCTCATCTAGATACGGCTGAAGGCATAGCAATCAAAAGCTTTGCCTTCATTTTTTGTCTAGTTATTGTTTGATGGTAAAAGTCCATTCCAACTTCTTCCTTCTTTTCGAAATTCAACTCTGGTCCTTTCAGGTTATAGATTTTCAGCTGATCAAAGCTATTTGGATATGGGAAATATAAAAGTGTCCCAGAAAACAGTCTATGACAAGGAGGTGCCTTTTATAAAGGTCAACCATCATTGAAAGGAAACAAATCATGATACCCACCAACGAGAAAACATGGCGCCAAACATATCTAAGTTCACTGAATTTAAAAGGTACAGAATACAGATACTGGTCATTAAAAAAACTTGCCCAAGATTATCAAGTAAACCTGTCCAAAATTCCCGTAACTAAACGTCTGCTTATTGAAAATGTAATGCGACAAACCTCTGATTTAAAAGAGTCATCTCAAATTATTGAAGCATTGCTCTTTAAAAATAAGGCTCTCGACTCAGAGAGCAACGGTAATTCATCAGAATTAAGTTTCTATCCTAGTAGAGTACTGATGCAGGACTATACTGGGATACCTGCTTTAGTCGATTTAGCCGCAATAAGAGATGCAGTAGCTCAAGAAGGCGGAGATCCGAGTTATGTAACGCCTAAATGTCCGGTTGATCTTGTCATAGACCATTCGTTAATTGTTTATCAATCAGGTTCAGAATCTTCGATACAAACAAATCGCGCACATGAAATGGCACGAAATAGAGAGCGTTATACATTTCTAAAATGGGCACAAAAGAACTTCCGTAACTTGACAGTGATCCCTCCCGGTAAGGGGATATGCCATCAAGTTAATCTGGAATATCTATCTCAAGTTGTGCGCGAAGACGAAAAAAGAGTGTTAACACCAGACACGGTAATAGGAACCGATAGCCACACCACTATGATAAACGGGTTAGGCGTGTTGGGTTGGGGAGTGGGAGGCATAGAAGCCGAAGCTGCAATGCTTGGTCAGCCACTAAATATCGCTATCCCACGAGTTGTCGGAGTACGTCTTGATGGGCAATTGCGTCCCGGTGTGACTGCGACCGATTTGGTTTTGACGATCACAGAAAGGTTAAGGTCTCATGGCGTGGTTGGTAAGTTCGTTGAGTACTATGGTGACGGCTTAGCAACTCTATCGGTGGCAGACCGAGCAACGCTTGCCAATATGGCACCAGAGTATGGAGCCACTTGCGGATTTTTCCCAATTGATGAAAATACTATCGCCTATTTAACCCTGACAAACCGCCCTTCTTCACTGATTGATAGAGTGCGGGCGTACGCTCTAGAGCAAGATCTATGGTGGGATACAAACCGCCCTTCACCAGAGTATGACGAAAATGTTGTAGTCGATTTATCTGCTATCGGTACCTCAATAGCAGGGCCCAAACGACCTCAAGACAGACTTAATATCAGCGCCATTAAGCAAGCGACTCTTGACCAATGTGCTATTGAAGGTGCCGCAAACTCAAGCCAGCCAGGCTCATCCAGACCCTTACATAATGGTGATGTCGTCATTGCAGCTATCACCTCGTGCACTAACACGTCAAACCCCGCTGTTATGCTGACTGCGGGTTTGGTGGCTAAGGCAGCAGTTAAAAAAGGGTTAACCATTCCTAGCTACGTCAAAACTTCTCTCGCCCCCGGTTCATTAGCTGTCGCTCGATATCTCAATGATACGGGTTTGCAAGACTACCTCGACCTATTGGGATTTCATCGAGTTGGATACGGTTGCACAACATGCATTGGTAACTCTGGCCCATTAAAAAACAATCTTGAAACTGAGATCTTGGAAAACAGCCTGAATGTATCGGCGGTATTATCAGGTAATCGCAACTTTGAAGGTAGAGTACACCCCTCTGTTAGCCTAAACTGGCTTGCCTCGCCACCTTTAGTCGTCGCATTTGCGTTAGCGGGTACGACCTGTATTGACTTAGAAATAGACCCAATTGCGCTCAATACTAACAACGAGCCCGTCTATCTAAAAGATCTGTGGCCAAGCCAAGCCATGCTAGATGAAATGCTAAATCAAGTCCATGAGAGCCACTTTAGATTGAGTTACAGCGACATTACTGAAGGTGATGAAGAGTGGGAGCAATTGTCAATGAAAGATAGCCCCTGCTACCCTTGGGACGAAGGCTCCACTTACATACAACGCCCTCCTTTTTTGGAAGTACCACCGCCGACTTTTCCTGTTGAATCAGCGCGTGTATTAGCCATTTTGGGGGATTCAATTACGACCGACCATATTTCACCAGCAGGCCGCATTTCAGAGCATAGTCCGGCGGGTCAATATCTACTTTCAAAAAACATCACACCCGAAGAGTTTAATAGTTATGGTTCACGCCGAGGAAATCATCACATCATGGTTCGTGGGACTTTTTCAAATGTACGTTTGGAAAACAAAATCGCCTTACCGACGATAGGCGGTGTCACGCGATGTTATGGCGATACCAAACTGGATGACTGTAACATGTCAACCACTGAGAAAGCTCCTCCCATCATTCCTATTTACGACGCCAGCAGGAGGTCAATCGAACTTAACGTTCCGTTGGTAATATTTGCTGGCAAAGACTATGGTTCAGGCTCTAGTCGTGACTGGGCGGCAAAAGGTTGTTTGTTATTGAATGTGAAAGCGGTCATCGCGGAATCGTTTGAGCGAATTCATCGTAGTAATTTAGTCGGTATGGGCATACTGCCTCTTCAACTGATGCGACCAGATGAATTAAATTCACTGACTTTAGAGGGTAATGAGACTGTTTTTATTGCCCCCCACGAACCTATTAAGCCGTTATTGGAGCTCAATATTATCGTAGTAACAGCGCAAGGTGCTGAGCTCACCATACCTGTTACTGCTCGTATAGATAACCCTAAGGAACTGGAGTATTTTAACTCGGGGGGTATTCTTCAATATGTTCTGAAGCAGCTGACAGCTAATATTCCTAAAATGTCATAGTGAAGTCTCGCGTCTTAGATTACGGGGTAGCAGTCTGCGGTAGTTTTTCACCGCAGACTGTCTATACATTTCAGATTCAGATGTTGTTCTGTTTTTCTCTTACAGAGAAATACCGTAAAAAAGTGAGACCGAGTAAAGCTGAACAGATGGAAGCTGAGAAAATTCCAAGTTTTGCTGCATTAATTTGATCAGGGCTATAGGCTAACTCTGAGATAAACAAGGCCATCGTAAAGCCAATGCCAGCCAACATCCCCCCCCCAAAAATCATTCCCCAATTCATATTTTCTGGAAGCATGGCTAACCGGAGTCTTACGGATATCCAACTGAACAGCACAATACCTATAGGCTTGCCAAAAACAAAACCCAAAAAGACAGCAAAAGTAATTGGAGAAGTCGCGTTCGTACTGGTTAGTGAAATCCCAGCATTAGCAAAGGCGAATAGTGGTAAAATGATAAACCCGACCCAAGGATGAAGTAACATTTCTAAGCGCTCGACCGGTGAAAGCGTTTCACGGGCCGCCGCAGCAGCTGTCCTTAAAGTCTCTCCTTCAATCTTATCTCCGCTCCATTGCTTCATAGGAGATGATGCCACTATTGAGTCCACAATAGTGGAGAGGTGTTGCTTGCTGACCCACTTATTTGTGGGGGTTAATAAGCCTAGAATCACACCAGTAATTGTCGGATGTATACCAGACATGTCGACCGACAACCATATCATTCCTCCAACAAGAGAGAAGAGTACAATACTGCGAACTCCCAAGAAGCTCATACCTCGAACAATAATAAAACCTATCAATGCATAAACCACGGGCCGCCATTCAATGTCATTACCATAACCAATAGCCACAACAAAGATTGCGCCAATATCATCGACTACGGCCATTGATAACATGAATATTCGTAAGCTACTCGGAATACTTCGTCCTAAGAGTGCTAGGCACCCGATTACAAATGCGGTATCCGTCGCCATCACAGTCCCCCAACCATGATGCCCTGGCTCACCAAATTGGATAAATAAATAGAAAAGAGGAGGTAACAACATCCCACCAAGAGCGGCAGCAATGGAAAGTACAGCTAATTTTGGATTACGAAGTTCACCCAGCACCAACTCACGCTTAAGTTCTAAGGCAATGAGAAAGAAAAACAAAGTCATTCCAGCATCGTTTATCCATTTGTGTAAAGAACGCTCAAAGACTAAATCACCGAAAGTAATCCCTACCGAAATCTGCCAAAAATGAGCAAACTCTTCACTTAGATTTGAATTGGCAAGTAAAACAGCAAGTACTGCTGAAACAAATAGAACAATGCCTGCTGCGGATTCAATATGTATAAAACGGTTTACTGGTTGAGCAACCCAATCAATGTACTCTTTGGGTAATCGAGTCGGATTAGTTGGTACTATTGGGATTTTTTTACTCATTGTTTTCAACTGTAGGTATTAAGTTACCTTCAATGCTATTGAGAAACCTGAATATGTCACTGTTAGTAGATAAAACAAGCGTTGTATTTTCTGAAATGATAGTTGAGTAAGACTGCATTGTTCGCGTGAACTCATAAAGGTCTCTCGCTTGAGGGCTTTTATTGTAAGCTAACGAATAAATTTCGGCGGCTTTGGCATCAGCTTGTCCGCGAATCTCTTCGACTTCACGATAGGCTTCAGACTGGATTTTATTCAAATCTCTGATGCGGTCACCACGAATCCTCGCTGCTTCCCCATTCCCTTCGGATAAAAAACGTTCCGCGATTTGCCGACGTTCACTAATCATTCGTTCGTAAATTTTAGGGCGAACACTTTCATTGTAATTAATACGTTTGAAGCGAATATCGAGCAATTCAATACCAAATATCTTTATTTTTTCTGACGCAGCAGAGAATATTTCTTGTTCTACTAGTTGACGCCCTTTTTTAATAGGAACAAGGGTGCCAATTTTTAACTCTCCGTCACTGTCACTTAATAAGGCATCTCGTAACGGTTTTCTGTTTTTGTTGGTACGAATTATTTCGATTAGTTCATGCTTTGCGACAGCATTTCGCGTCTCACTTCCTAAAATATCGTCAAGACGAGATTGTGCACTACGCTCATCTTTGATTCTTAAAAAGTATTGAAGTGGGTCGGTTATTCGCCATCGAGCGAATAAATCAACTGAAATATACAGCTTATCTTTTGTGGGCATATCGGAAGGGTTGCCATCCCACTCCAACACTCTTTTGTCTATAGTGTTAATCTCATGAATGAATGGCATTTTTATCTTTAACCCGGCATCCACAACAGGTTCTCCTATTGGCTTACCAAACTGAGTAATAATGACCTGTTGTACTTCACTCACGGTGTAAAGTGCGTTGTATATACCAAGAGAGACACATAAAACTAATGCGGTTATGACTCCTATTTTTTTCGGTTTCATTGTGCATCTCCTTGTGTCTTATTGAGATTAAGTAAAGGTAAGATATTGTTTGCTCGCTCATCAATGATAATTTTGGCCCGAATATTCGGTAATACAGCTTGCATGGTTTCTAAGTAGATTCTTCGTTTGGTCACTTCTGGAGCTTTAACGTACTCAAACAATAGTGCATTAAATCGCGCTGTATCCCCCTCGGCTTCATTCACTCTTTTTAAACGATAACCATCAGCCTCTCTGATCCTTTGATCTTTTTCTCCTAAAGCTAAAGGGATCACTTTGTTGTAATCTCGACGAGCTTCATTAATAAGCTTTTCTTTTTCCTGTTGGGCTTGGTTCACTTCGTTAAATGATGCCTGAACAGGTTGAGGAGGGTTGATGTTTTTCAATTGCACTTGGTCAATACTGATTCCTAAGGCATATTTCGTTGAGAGCGCCTGCATTTTTGAAAGCGCTTCATATTCAATTTCTTGTCGGCCTATTGTGATCACTTCATCCACAGTTCTATCCCCGACAACTTCACGCATTACGGACTCAGAAACATATCGAAGCGTTTCACTAGGTTCCCGGACTTCGAACAAAAACTTAATAGGTTCAGAAATTCGATATTGAACCACCCACTCCACAAGGGCAGCATTTAAATCACCAGTGACCATTTGTGTCTCTTGGCGACGATCGTTCACTCTGGGACTTTGGTGAGGATCATTAGCTCCTGGCGTCGTAAAACCAAACTCTTGTTTCAGCTGACGTTTAACTGGAACTATTTTTACCGTGTCAATACCAAGTGGAACCTTGATATGGAGCCCCGCAGGAACATTATTTACATACTTACCAAAGCGTTGTATGACAGCGACAGAATCACTTGGAACGGTATAAAATGTTGACCATAAAATGAGAACTAAAAATAAAATAATAAATGGAGAAAAAAAGCTCGACGGTCCGCCACCGATAAGAATTTTCTTGAAGTGCTGAAGAATAGTATGAAAAGCTTTTTTCAAATGTGGAGGATCTTGCTGACCTCCGCCCCAGGGGTTTCCTGAAGAATTGTTACTTGGGAGCATGAGCATGCCCTCCGGCTATAGGTAAGGAATTTGACCTATGCAAAATTGAATGAGGTAGGTAGCGCTTAATCAACTAGAGTAAATTGTGTGCAGTTTACGATTAGTTACTAAGTGTTGCCTTAGGATAGGGACGGTCTATTTAAACTTCTAATATAATCAGAAATTATTAGCTTGTATGATTTCTAACTATATCTCAGCTCTACAGTAACCCCTAATTACTAGGCTCTTTTTATCACTAGCGTTATGCGACGTGTAGTTATGTGAGAGCATACATCTTTAACTATTAGTATAGGTTATTTATGTCCGCATAAGGACAGATTTGGTAGTTTTTCTACAACGGAACGAGCCTTGTAGAGAAGTATGAAACCAGAGGCGTAATAGAACATCTAGCCATTGTTGCTACCGGGGTCAGGTTTATGATGAATGGAAGGTCAACTGAAAGAAAACGTAAAATCTGGCGCAAGTTACATTTAGTCGTAGACACCAGCACAAACGAAAGGGCACATGGAGATCCTCGCATTGCTAGAAGCTCTACGGTTCAAATAGGAAGTGGAAAAAGCGCTATGGTTATGGCAAGTGCTCACTCTCCGAAACAGCCATGTATCAAGTGAAGTAGTTGCTGGGGGAGAAACTAAGCTCAAGAAACTTGCTCAAGTTGGTAAAACCTAGGCCATGATAAAAGTGCTCAACAACCCCGCCTCTCTTACGTAACTTTATGTTCAACACCAGTGTAACACTTAAGACATCAATACTAAAAGAGGTAAGAGAGGTCGTAATTCTTAGTAGAAAAAGTTTGGGTAAATTTGATATAGAGTAGACGAAACTATTTCAAATGGTTAATTTTTATTAATGTATCGTTCAGCATTTGAAAATAATTTATCGCATAACTTATTTTGAACCATATATTCTTTTGAACCTACTTCCATAGATTCTAGAGTTTCTTTAGCTTCTTGATATTCTTTTACCATCATAGAAAATCGTTCTTCGAAGTTGTTTTTCTGCGTTTTTTTTATCGATTTCTTTCTTACTGGTTTTCTCATATAACTACTTACCTTATAAATCCCAAAGTTTTTTTTCTTCTCGTTCTAACAATATATCTTCAATTTTTTTTCTAATTTTATGAATACTATTATAATTATCATTTGTACTAGATCTTTTATTTTTTACCACTCTTGAGTTACTCTTAATCGATGGTTTTTTCAAAGGATAGCCTCCTTCTTTGATATGAGTACAAAAATGCCTCCGAAACCTCACGTATGAATCTTTGATTTTCAAGTTCACAAAATGAAAATAGAGGTCAAAGAAGCTGGTATTTTACCTAGTAAGAACATGGTTTTTTAGTACATCATTTTTTACCTATTTTCTGGTAACAGACCAAGAAATACCAATATTATTTTAGATTATTTTTTAGAGTCATCGGGCTGATTATTAAAATTAAACAAAAAAGACCTCGACTAACGAAGAGATCTTTTAAATAATTCTTATACTAAAGTAACGTTGTCAGCTTGTGGGCCTTTGTTACCTTGTTCAACATTAAAAGAAACCTTTTGGCCTTCAGATAATGTTTTGAAACCTTCTTCAACAATTGATCTGAAATGAACGAATAGGTCAGTACCACCGTCATCTGGAGTGATGAATCCAAAACCTTTAGTTTCATTAAACCATTTTACTGATCCAGTTGTTTTATTTGACATAATATATCTCGACACATTGAATTAATAAAAAAGAAAGCTACTAAATAAGGAATGAAGAAAAAGGTATCGCAGGATAGATATGACGAACTTAATCGAATAAAAACTGAGAAGATCTTGAACTAAATGTATTATCAATAGCTCACTGTTTGAGCTTCAGATACTATACACTATGTGTAAATAATAGATATGCATTTCTTGATTAAAATTTTATTATCTATTAAATCAATCACTTACAGGGAGGAGCATAGTAAAAAAATGGTACGTCAGATTAAAATCTACGGTATCATTAGAGTAATTATTGCAAACAGATATTCGATACAACAATGAAGCCTGTTTTTAACTTTGAAAGAGGCATAAACAAGTCAACACGATAAAGGAAAAGAGTTCGGATGAAAATAAGGAAGTGACAAAGGCAATAATTGACAGAACTGTTTTCAAAAAAAACCATAATCAGGAATAATAGAAGGAAAGTAACAGCTAGCACCGTAGTGATCAACTAAACTGTAATAGTTCAGACATGATCTGACAGTTACACACTTTTCGACTCAGTGCCTGTCAAATTACGTCTGGGCTAGATTCTTTTCAGTCCAGATTGATTTCCCATCCTCTAATGTTTCTATTGGCATTCTGCCACAGCACATTTTTCCTTGATAAGTACGATGATTTTTGTAGTCCATCCATTCGTCCAGATCTTTTTGTAACTCCTCCATCGAACCATACAGTTTTTTCTGAACGTTATTTGTCGGATAGGCGACACCTGTTACCAGATGCCGCCCTCCTAAGAACCGTACGTGCAACTTTCACTGCATACGGCTCAAGCCTCCACTAAGGCGTTATTGTAACCCAGCAACTCACAAAGCAGTGGCGACAGGGTCAAACCATGAGTTACGACCTGTGTTTTTCACCTTACGTTCATTGAGAAAACCTTCCCAAAAAGGATCAAACGGGTTCGCTTGACTCATGATTTTTACATGTCGCTTAATTGGCATCTGACCGATTTGAAACAGTCGGATCACGCCATACAGTCCATCCTTTTTAAACCAGCCATGGAAAATCCATTGCCCTTGATAGTTTAGAAAGTACTTATGTGCGATCCATTTGCGCCCCTTGTTTGGGTGACGCCTGACTGACCATCGCCATAACGCTAGAAACATCTGGTGGCCAACATAGCCGAAGGTTTGTTTAGCAACACAATGGCGATAGTAATTCGCCCATCCTCGTAGTTTCGGATTCATCATCTTGATGAGATCGGCTACTGGGATTGTTGCGTGTTTTCTAATGAGGTCACGCATGTTTCGTAAGAATGATAATACGTTGGACTTGCTCGGTTTAATGAGCAATTTCCCTTTGTACTTTCTGGCGTTAAAACCAAGAAAGTCAAAGCCATCATTGATATGAGTCACATGCGTTTTCTCTTCAGAAAGCGTTAAGCCTCTTTCTTGTAAGAAAGCCATCAGTTGCGGCTTAATGTCATTCATAAGGGCTTCCTTTGAAGATCCTGTGATAACAAAGTCGTCAGCATAACCTATAAAGTTTACTCTGCTGCCTGTTTTGCGAGCGATAGACTTAGTTAACTTTTCTAGTCCGACAAGAGTAAGCAACATCAGGGTGGGTGAAATTATCCCGCCTTGTGGTGTTCCCTCTGCCGTTTTGTAGAACAGCCCCTTGTCTATATAGCCACATCCCAGCCATTGCTTGAGCATCCTTTTGTCTGTCGGGATATTATCCAAGTAGCCACTGGTGACCTATCTTGTCAAAACAAGCTTTGATATCCCCCCTCAAGAACCCATTGTGCTGCTCCCTTTTTGCATAGGCATTTGAAGCACTGCTGTATTGCATCGGCTGCGCTTCGATTGGGTCTAAAACCATAGCTGTTAGGGTCGGCAATTGTTTCAGATATAGGTTCTAGTGCTAGAAGATGTAACGCTTGTTGCGCTCGGTCTATCATACACGGGATACCTAATGGTCTAAGCTTGCCGTTTTTCTTTGGGATATAGATTCTTCTGAGCGGTTTGGCCCGATAGCCTTTTCTGCTCAGTAAACTGACTGCCGCCATTCGACGTGCATCGGTGTTCCAGGTGTCGCCGTCAATTCCTGGCGTTTTACTGCCTTTGTTTTGTGATACTCGACGAACAGCGAGAAGCTTTGCTGTTTTCGAGTGAGTCAGTATCCACTGTAGTGCTTTCGCCTTACCGTGTTTACCTTCTCGGATTGCTTTTGCAATGCGCATCTGGATGCCTTAACACATGGCGCTCAACCGCTTTCCAGTCGATGGATTGCCATTGGGCGCTGCCAGAAGGGGCACTCACTTCATGAGAAGAGATCATCTGCGTTCCTTCTTAAATAAAGTTTTCCAAATCATCTTGCAATGGGAGACCAGTTGGAAGTGGGCACACTTTCGTGTCAGACATCCGTCTGTATCTGCAGCATTCGCTTTTTCCAACCTCCGTTACCAGCACCGCTATCGGCTCTCTTCACAGACAGCTTTCCCGAAGGAACGATACTGGCTTACCGTGTTCCGCATGTCGCGCAATATCAGGGTAGATGTCCACTATAATGCGGGGAGCCTGTCGATCACGAAAGAGCACTGTCCAACCTCTTTCCTACTCCCTTAGCCGTTTGGCTACAGCGTATTAACCACTTCCGCTGCTTCACGCATAACGCACCTTACATGGATTCACTTTCATTCATCATACTGATTCCCTAGCACTCACCCAATTCGTGGTTATCAGGAGGAGCATCCCCTCACGGTTTTGCTCCCGTTTGGCACAATTCCAAACTTCGTTACATTGTCAGGCTCGCTGCTTTATTCAGAGCCTTAGGGTCGTCTGGTGATACAAACGGTTCACTCTTATCGCGGTGAACAGAGCTTCATGCGACTTCACGTCGCACGGACAGAAACGTGTCATGCGTTTCGCTAAATTAGCAGCACATAAATTACTTGAAGTATTGCGTATCTTGCAAACCTGTTAGCCCAATTACCTCATGCTCGACACTAACTCAATCATGAAACCACGCTAGATGCTTGGTCACGCGACCGTTTAATCAAAACAACATCTCTAGATGTTCGATTATTGATAGCTGATAATCTATTAAAAACCTCTAGATGCGGATGGGTATGACTCAATAAACGAGGTGCGATCATCATACACAACTAACTCCGTCCCCCTAAATAGGTGTCCGCTGTTGGCAACACCTATTTTTTTCAACGTCAGAGCACCCGCCGAAAATAACTAAAGTTGTACGCGAAGATTTATATTAAAAATAGTGTACCTAAGCCTAAAATTCGACGAAACCAACCACATCCGTTACTGTAGTCAATATGACAGAAACTGATAATGCAGGGTCGATTTTTAGCGTATCTCAAATAACAGGGATAAAGATACCAGCGAGTGAAGCACTTATTATGTTTGTCACAATGGCCATCCTATGACGCTCCCCAACGTCATACTGTCAAACCAAAGACCCGTGATAACGCCAGTGACAATAGCCCAGAGTACATCATTCAGCACTCCCTTTAAACTCGTTTGTATATTGCTCTAACCATGAACTCTTTGTCTTCAAAGCTCTGCTCAACTACAAAGCCCAAACTTAAATATAATTTTTTCGCTCTCGGGTTATTTCTTTCAACTTCAAGTCGTAAGCACTTGTTTTCACTTTTTGAATGATTAATAAGATGCCGAAGTATCAAACTTCCCAATCCTATGCCTTGATACTCTGGCAGTAATTGTATACCACCTAGGAACAACTCGTTTTCTTCTTCGACCAAACGGAGTCGGCCGACGCTCTCACCAAGGTATTCTATTATGTAAGTTTTGCTGTTAGGAATAAGTCCATTTATTTCATTTAACACTCTGTTTCTTAACCTATTCATTGCTTCAAGGCTATCATCACCTTTACTTGAGGCAGACAAGGCATTGACTAGCGCTTGCACATCTTTTCGCTCTGCAATTCTTAAAGAAAACTCTTTCATTTTCGCATTCCTATCAGCAAGTAACATTATCTCACGGAGAATACCGACATTTGTAGGAAGTTCAACCAGCTAATCACAGATGAAGACAGTAGAGGAGTGATATAACGCTTATTAGCCACCTAACTGTGGTTTCACCTTCTTAAAATGCAGTTTTTCTCATTTGGTTTAATTAATAGTCAATAGGTTAAGTCAGGTGAACGAACATTAGTTTGCAAGATAGGCTTAATCAGGGGATGTTAATTTATCAGCTCGTTCGGATAATTTTTGGTAGGGGAAACGCACGTTAACAAGCATGTTATGAGCTTTTACTCTAAGAAGCTTTGGGGCGTGCGACGTGAAGTTGTATGAAGCGCTGTTCACCGCTCAACGAGTGAACCATCTGTATCACCAGATGAACCTAGGAGCCTGAATAAAGTAGCGGCTCTGACAATGTAACGAAGGTTGGTAGTTGCCGATCGGGATCTAAATCGTGAGAGGACGATCCTCTTGATAACCACAAGTCGGGTGAGTGCTAGGTAGTCAGCATGATGAACACAAGTGAATCCGCGTAAGGTGCGTTATCCTTCGAAACAGCGGAAGTGGTTAATACGCTGTAGCCAAAAGGCACGAGAGTTGGAAAGAGATTGCCCCATGCTCTTTCGTGATCGTTGAACTCTCCGCACCATAGCGGGCATCTAAACTGACATTGCGCGACATACGGAACACGGTAAGCCTGTATCACTCCCTCTGGGAAAGTCTCTGTGACCGATAGTGATGCAGGTAGAGGATGTTGGAAAAAGCGAAGGCTGCATTGTAACGATGCAGATACAGGCAAATGTCTGGCACGAAAGTGGGCTGACTTCCGACTGGTCTTCCGTTGCAAGATAATTTGAAGAACTTTATTCAAGGAGAAATGCAAATGATGATTTCAAAAGAGATTGGTGCCTCTCCTGACAGTGCTCAATGGCAATCCATAAACTGGAAAGCCGTTGAATCCCATGTTTTAAAGCTTCAGATGCGTATTGCAAAGGCAACACGAGAAGGTAAACACGGCAAAGCGAAAGCGTTGCAGTGGATACTGACTCACTCGCGCTCGGCAAAACTTCTTGCTGTTAAGCGGGTATCACAAAATAAAGGCAGCAAAACGCCTGGAATAGACGGCGTTATCTGGAACACAGACACGCGCCGTATGAAAGCAGTCAATCAATTGAGCAGAAAAGCTTACCAAGCCAAACCGCTCAAGCGTATCTACATTCCCAAGAAAAACGGCAAGCTCAGACCACTTGGTATCCCCTGCATGGTCGATAGAGCGCAGCAAGCACTTCATCTTCTTGCACTGGAGCCAGTATCAGAAGCACTTGCCGACCCTAACAGCTATGGATTCAGACCAAACCGCAGCACTGCCGATGCTATCGCGCAGTGTTTTAAGTGCTTAGCTATGAAACGATCTGCTCAATGGGTTCTTGAGGGAGACATCAAATCTTGTTTCGATAAAATCGGGCATCAATGGCTTATGGACAACATTGCCGTAGATAAACGCATGTTGGAACAATGGTTAAAGTCTGGTTTTATGGACAAAGGGCTGTTCTACCGTACTGACGAGGGAACACCACAAGGTGGGGTCATATCTCCGACCTTGATGCTAATGACTCTTGCAGGACTTGAGCAACGCATAAAGTCTACCGCACTCAAAAAGGGTGCTAGAGCCAATTTTATTGGATACGCCGACGATTTCGTCGTCACATGTGCTTCAAAGGAAGTGCTGGAGAACGATATCAAACCGTTGATCGCTGAGTTCTTAGCGGAAAGAGGCTTAACACTCTCCGAAGAGAAAACGCACATTACCCACATCAGCCGTGGTTTTGACTTCCTAGGTTTTAATCATAGGAAGTACAAAGGAAAACTGCTCATTAAACCGAGTAAATCCAACACTTTGATGCTCTTGAGTAACTTGCGCGAACTCATCAAGAAGCACGCAACCATCCCCGTTAACGATTTAATCAAGTTGATAAATCCGAAACTCAGGGGTTGGTCGAATTACTATCGACACTGCGTTGCAAAACAGGTATTCGGATATGTAGGCCACAAGCTATTCCATACTTTATGGCACTGGGCTAAAAGGCGTCATCCAACAAAATCTAGAACTTGGATCGCCCTTAAATACTTCATCAACCGTCAAGGTCAATGGCAATTTCACGGTTGGCAGAAGATCATGAATATGGATTGTCAGTTCAATCTGTTCCAAATAGCTAAGGTGCCAATAGAGAGACATGTGAAAATCAGGAGTGCCGCTACGCCTTTTGATCCTCAATACCAAGAATACTTGGCTAAGAGAAAATCAAAGAAGCCATGCCGTAACTCTTGGCATGAGCCTGCTCTCGCTGCTTTATAAGTTGCTGGGTGCCATCAGGTGCCTTTGTGAAGGCTTGAGCCTAGTGCGGTGAAAGTTGCACGCTGGGTTCTTAGAGGGACGACACTTGGTAACAGGTGTCGTCTACTCGACAAAGGTGTGTTTGCGAAGCTCTGCACCCGTACGTCTTTGGGCTGAACCTTGTCAGGTATATTACTAAAGTAGGATATAGCTGATTGGCTGAAACATGGAAAAGTAACGCCACATTAAGGTGTGAGCAACGCAATACCGATGCCGCCGCATACCACCTTAAAAACTAAAACCAACGCATAGTGAAAATGCCACGCGTTGCAAATCACTCTTGAACAGTTTATTAGTTGCAATTTTTACCCACTTCAGCTGAACAAGTGATATCGATCGTAGGGCTCAACATAAGACAAACATGACAATGCTTTTCCACCGCTTCTTGAGCTGCTCGCAAAATGTCAGACTCCTTAAAACCACTGCCATTTACTGTAAAGTGTAAGTTTGCCGATTTATATAAACGAGGTTCTGATTCCGTTAGGGCGAAAGTAACCGTATTTTCTAGGCCTTTAACTTCAAAACCTTGATCTTGCAGTAACAAGACGACATCCGTAGCACTGCATGAACCTAAAGCCGACAATAGAACTTCCGTTGGGCAAGGGGCTTTCTCAGTTGTAGCGTCAACATTAAACGTAAATCCGTCTTCAGTTGACACTTTAAAACGACAATCACCATCCCACTTTACATTAATACTCATACTTCCCTACTTTTTGATGTCACTATTGTTGATTGCACTTAACGCCCAATTAAGGTGTAAAGTACGTGACCACGGTACTTCATTTTACCACCGTAAACACTTAGCTAAACCCAAACCAAAAATGCCAAGCGTGCTGAATCACTCTTAAATTGTTTGTTAGTTTGCGTGCCAAAGTGACACAGAGATTGCTTATTGCACGCTTTAAGACCATAATACACATGTGACATTTTGACACAATAGGAGATAACATTATGGCTACTACTTTGCCTCGCATCACCGCTAGAGTTGATGTCGATACACAAGACTTACTGACTAAGGCTGCCGCGATAGCCGGCATGTCTAGCATCAACTCGTTTGTTCTAAGCGCTGCAATCGAAAAAGCTAAACAAGTCATCGAACGTGAGCAGGCTTTTAAACTGAGCCAAGCAGATGCGATGTTGCTCATGGAAGCTTTAGACCGTCCTGAAACACAGAACTCAAAACTAAAAGCTGCTGCTGATCGATACGAGAGCAAGATTCAATGATGAATACGGTACTTCTAGATAAAGCTAAACACGATAGAAACCGATTCAACTGTGGCATCGAAGCTCTCAATAATTACTTAAAAGTAATGGCGAGTCAGCAAGCAAAGAAGGACAACACCAGAACGTTTGTTTTGGAAGATGATAACGACAACTCACATGTCATAGGCTTTTACACGCTTACAATGACGCCAATTGAATTAAAGGCATTGCCCGATAAGTTACAAAAAAAGCACCAATCATCCACCTCTGGTGGTCTGATTGCCCGTCTTGCTGTCGATGACCGATACAAAGGGAAAGGCTTTGGGGAGTGGCTGCTTATCGACGCACTCAGAAAGCTATTAGCCGCTAGTGATAGCGTTGCATTTCCAGTTGTTATCGTTGATGCCAAAGATGGAGCAAAACATTTCTATGAACGCTATGGTTTTCAAGCATTTCAAGATGCTGAAAACAAACTCTTCATCACCATTGCAGATGTGAGAGCAAGCTTAGGCTAGTTAACCGCTAGCCTTTAGCAAACTCACGCCGCATTAAGTGGTGAACAACGCCACCACCAGACCTAAAGCATTGTGCCATAAATACTAAACTCACTTGAAGTGAAGGCGCCGAGCGTTGTGAATCACTCTTAAATTTATTGTTATATGCAATTTCACACGCCTAGCTTTTCAGTTAGTTCGGCGAAAGCTATTTCAATACTTTTACCTGTCGTGTCTATTTTGATTACATCGGCTTTCCAAGCTTCATAATGACGGTTCTGCACTTGTTTCCAGTCAGGTAATTTTAGGTTTGTTACTTCACTTCTACGAGTGATGACTCTTTGTTCGTGTTCACTGCTATCTGAGCAACTAATTTCAATATTGATGAATTTAGCCCCCACACTTTCTGCGACTTCCTGCCATTCGCGTCGCGTAAGCTCGATAGGATTACAAGAGTCTGAGATACAGCTAATCCCAAGCTCTAAATTGTCTCTGATTATACGATAGCTTAAACGATACCCTTCACCTTCAACTTTGAAGTTACAAAGATCTCGAAGCCCTTGCTCTACTGTATCAATGCGAACATACGTAGCACCCACTTTAGCCGCCAACAGCTTAGCAAGAGTCGATTTACCTGAAGCTGGGAGACCCGAAAATATGTATAAAATAGGATAATTCAATTGACCTCCGTTCCTTGCATATAACGCTCTGTTAAGGTGTGAGCAACGCAATACCGATGCCGCCGCATACCACCCTAAACACTAAAACCAACGCATAGTAAAAATGCCACGCGTTACGAATCACTCTTAAACGCTTTGTATGGATAATAAGTACTCCAATCGGGTAAGGTGAGACCCAGACTTTAGCTGCAACTAAAGTTCTTCTATCTGGTAGTTCGATTGAACGATGGCTCCTCAATTGAGAGACCGGTAACAAGTACGAACGCCAGATAGAACTCCAAGCACCACACTCGAATAGTCTTCTGGGTCTCGAGCCCGCATTTGCAAGCAAGAGTTAGCTTATTATGAATACAAACACACTTCAAAACATTAATGTCGGCGTTGATACTGGTAAGTCACAACTAGACATCTACATCCGCCCACTCGATATTCACTTCACTGTCCCGAACACAGAAAAAGGCATCAGCGATGCCATAAAAACCATTAAGAAACACAAACCTCAACGTGTCGTCATCGAAGCTACAGGTCGATTAGAAATGCCTTTTATACTCGCCTGTGACAAAGCCAAATTACCTTATGTTATTGCCAACCCACTACGTATTAAAAGGTTTGCTGGTGCCATTGGTCAACGAGCTAAGAACGACCGTTTAGATGCCGCTCTCATCGCACATTATGCTGAACGTGTTCAGCCAGGACTGACCAAACTAAAAAGCGAAAACATACGTCTTATGAGTGACTTAGTCACAAGGCGTAACCA
>NZ_JAMQWD010000008.1:0-11443 GCF_024744415.1 Vibrio sp. RM-41-2B
AATTCAATGCTAAGAGATGGTGTTATGTGGGATACAGATAGCCTCAAAAATTAACTATTGACGCCATAGTCTCTTGTTATGTTCATTCTCTCAACGCACTTGCAACTTGAACTAAATAGCCATTTTCTTGTAATAAATCCTTGAATGGATAAACATGATTCGCACCACAGACCACTAATAATGGAGATATATCTAACGCGTTAACCCTATTAAGCCATTCTTGTTCACGCAAGCGGTAGCCATGCTGCTTTCTGAGTTCCAATTCTTCTAAAGCTTCCTCTGACTCATGATCATCAAACTCCATAAATATGTCGTTCTCGATCATAGATAGATTGGAATAGATTCCCAGAGCAATCCTTTCTTCTGCATTTGCCTCAATATTCAGATATTCAGATATTCAAGTCCAACATCGTTTGCAACTTTCTGTACTACGCTCGGCTTCCCATCAATTTCTTCAGCGATTGCTGCTATATCATGCTCTTTAACGATAGATGCAACATAATCTGAGAAGTCGGTACGTTCAAGATCCCACTGAGTCAGATGACTGGTTCCAATTAATACTACTTTTTTCAACTATTACCCCCATGAACATAACGCCCTGTTAAGGTGTGAGCAACGCAATGCCGAAGCCACCGCATACCACCTTAAACACTAAAAGCAACGCATAGCAAAAATGCCACGCGTTGCGAATCACTCTTAAACAGTTTGTTATAGCTCAGCGATGTGCGACAGGGTTTCTGGGTGACGCTGAACCAACTTTAGAAGGGTTACTGCTTGTCCATTTGGTGCGCTACGCCCTTGTTCCCAGTTTTCTAACGTACGAGATGATGTGTGCAACAAACGAGCAAAAACACCACGAGACATATTAAACTGCTCTCGAATACTCACGATTTCATCAGGTGAGATATTTAACTCACTGATGTCGTTAACTTGATGAGTTTTAAGGGTAAGCTTGCCCTCTGAATGCTCTTTAGCCTCAACAAGTGCTGAACTTAACTCCGCAAATAGATCACGATTGCTCATTACGCCACGCCTCCATAAAAGCCTTTAGTTGTTTCTTTTGGTCTGCGGTTAAGTCAGACATTTCATTCTTGCCGTAAATCGTCAGCAAGTAGAAACGACGCTTTTCATCGAGGAAGTAATAGATAACGCGAGAGCCACCACGCTTGCCCTTACCTTTACTTGCAACTCGAATCTTTCGCAAACCACCTGTACCTTGAATCACGTCACCCTGCTTCGGGTTAGACATTAACTCAGCTTGAAAAAGCCTAAACTCATCATCGCTGAGATATTCATTACGGTACTTTTCAAATATGGTTGATTCGACAAATACACTTTTCATACGCAAAGTATACGCAAGTAACGTATAGATAGCAAAACTATACGTGATTAACGTAGCTATAATTTTTGGAGCAGTAAACCTGACCTGAGCTATAACGCCGCATTAAGGTGTGAGCAACGCTACCACTGACCCTAACCATACCACCATAAACACAAAACCCAACGATTAGCACTAAAAATGCCAAGCGTTGGGAATCACTCTTAAATGCTTTGTTAAATTAACGGCTTACATATTTCTTAATGCTGCAAGAAACTTCGTCAAAGTAAATGAAGCACTAGGAGCTTCTGAAAAAGTTAATGCTTGCTTTGCACTAATATCGTTCTCGTCTTTTACCTTTCTGTCCAACGTGCGTAGTTGTGTAATAACGTCTTGAACTAACAATGGAACTTCCTTAGTTGATACTAAATCGATTGTTTCCGTCGTTAGCTTAAACGAACTTTCACTTCCATCCCATGAAACACCAGCTGTCCCGCTTAAGGTAACGCCTTCTTTCCATGTGATATTCTGAGGATCTTTTTCAGATGCTATGCTATTGGCAATTTCCCCAGCAACGTAATCTAATGAGCCTGACCATAACACTTTGTCATTAAACTTGACCTCAACATCTGAAAAGCTACGTTGCTCACTGATGACTCCAATTTTTTTATAACCACCATCAAAGTTAACTGTCGCATAATCTAAATTTGATGCCTTGAAAGATCCCAATGCAAACAGCACGGTCAAACATATTGTCAAAGTAACAATGATTGATGCCACTGGCGCGGTAATTACTTGCTTAGTACTTGTGTTTTCCATATAAAACCTTACTCATATTTAATTCTGAACAGATTATATAGAACAGCATTTTAAAATACTATAGTTAGTGAATTTAACGCCCTGTTAAGGTGTGAGCAACGCAATATCAAAGCCGCCGCATACCACCCTAAACACTAAAACCAACGCATAGTAAAAGTGCCACGCGTTGCGAATCACTCTTAAACAGTTTGTTATATGCCGGATAAACCCAATTTATGGAAAGCTATCTTTTCATTTTTCTGGAGATGATAACCACACGTTGTTTTTACCCCATCCACTGTTCTTTTGATGGTAATTGGAGCATTTTGATTATCACGTGTCCGTCTTGCAATATATCCTATCCCATCACACATATAACACCTGAGAAAAAGAGAAGTTTCCCCACGAGTCGTACCCCATAAGTGTTCTAGGTACCTTTGCCTCTACTAAAAGTTTATTGAAATTTAGCACTGTTATTGATGATGTCTTTTGCGCACTAATTTGCTTCACTGCACTTAACATTAGATCGTTACTCAACAACTTTATATGGTGAGTTGTAGTGTGCATAAAGGAATTCAGGTCCACCCTCTTTGCTTATCTTTTTAGCTTTGATAAGAAACTTGGTTCCCACAGGGTAGGATTTGCGCATTTTTGAAGAACATTCAACATTCATTGATATATCCAAACCTTGACCTTTAATTGGTCTAGCTCTTACCCCAGAGCTAGAAGTAGTATTCTTACCAACATATGTTTCAATAATTACATCTATATACCCAGACATTTTCGACCTCATCGACGGTTAAAACAAAAAATTATACTTATTCGTCAAACTACCACCCATATGACGCTGGCAAGAGGCATATAACGCCCTGTTAAGGTGTGAGTAACGCAATACCGATGCTGCCGCAGAACACCTTAAACACTAAATTCAACGCATAGTAAAAATGCTACGCGTTGCGAATCACTCTTAAACAGTTGTTATGTGCGTACTACTTGGCTGTGCATTTCCCGTAGTACTGAGATGGAATCAGGTCACCACCAAAGCCAACTGTGTTTCGACTATGAACTGTATTCATTGTATTTGTAATCGTAGTGACCATCACATTACCTGCCCCAGTCGCTTCCAAAAATGACACATGATCATTTCCAGGAACCTTTACCACCTCATTACTACCATTGTTCCCCAGCACATAAACTTTGTCGGCATCTGGTTCAATTAGATATCTAAGAATGAAATCACTCTTTGCCGTATGAACACCCTCTGGGTCTGAATACTTTTTATATACGCACTCTAAGGTACTGGTAGAAGCGATGGCTGAACTAGAGACAAAACAGAAAGCGATGAAAAGTAAACTATTGAACTTCATGAAAAACCTATTTTATAAGATATTTTCCGAGGAATTTTACTCTCATCTGTTTCATAGTTTGTGACATATGCCGCAAAGCACATAACGCCCTGTTAAGGTGTGAGCAACGCAATACCGAAGCTTCCGCATACAACCTTAAACACTAAAACCAACGCATAGCAAAAATGCCACGCGTTGCGAATCACTCTTAAACAGTTTGTTATAGCGAATATCACCACGACTGTATGTCCCAATCGGCTTTGTTGCGTAATTCGGACAGGAAACCAAACCGCCTGAATTGAGCAATTCCTATACAACATACTGAGTTTCAGGCATACCAAGCCCTGTAAGCTTGTTCAACGCTTTGAGCATAGCGTAAGTCTCGCCAACTTGAGCGTTGTAATTCCTTAGGCTTAGTTTCCCACCTAACAACTGTTTTACCCGATACATTGCTGTCTCTGAGAGCGAGCGCTTATGATAACCATACCGCTTTTTCCACTTCTTGTTGGAGCCGTAGAGCTTCTGGCAACCTACTGCTAAGTTGCGAGGATGTCCTCGTTCCCAGAAGGCTGCCCCTTCTCGTGGCGGAATGAGTGGAACAGCTCGCTTGATCCGTATGGCATCATGGCAATTCCTTGTGTCATAAGCACCATCGCCTGATATCTCAATGATTTTACGACGTGTCTGCTTAAGCAAGTTGGGAAGTACTTCGGCATCGGTTACGTTAGATAAGCTCAGCTCTGCTGCGACTATTTCGTGGGTGCTAGTATCTACTGCGATATGCAGCTTACGCCAAACCCTACGCTTCCCGTCAGTACCATGCTTCTTGACCTTCCATTCACCTTCGCCATAAACCTTGAGGCCAGTGGCACCAATGGCTAGGTGTTGTATCGCACCTCTGGTTTTAGTTTTAAATGAAACCTCAACTTCCTTAGCTCGACGGCTTATACAGGTGTAGTGCGGACAAACTAGCGGGATGTTAGCCAGCTTAAATACCGAGTCTAGAAATCCTTGCAGTGCTCTCAACGGCATAGAGAATATGCGTTTCACCATCAGTGCAGTAGTAATGGCTAAGTCGCTGAATTGGCGAGGTCTGCCGCGCTTGCCTTGTTTGTTTTGCTTCCACTCGGCTATCGCTTCCTCATCAATCCAAAAGGTCAGAGAACCACGGTTTATTAAGGCTTTGTTGTACTGCGTCCAGTTAGTTGTTTTGTAACGAGGTTTAGGCATGAGGCTACGACGATTAATGGGTGTAGCCGATCAGATCGTAGCTTCTTGATTTAGTTCCATCGATTTAAGCAACAAAGCCCGCCTAAAGCTCAGAGAGTTACGGTTGCAAGCCCGCTAGTCACTTATTTTTTAATAATGAAACCGTGGTCACTAATGATAAGACAGCTCAGACCATGGCGACTTGTTTTCGCGCAACCTATTGAAGAAACGAAACTACCCATAAAACCAAACAAGAAAACATAAAAAAGAACATATTTGCATATAATTTAATAATCAATTATGTTGATTTACATATAACAATTATAAAGGTCAGTTAAATTTTGACGATAACTTTATTGACTCAACGGGCAAGTGCACTCCATTGGTATCATTGGCTTGTACTTTTTTTGTCAGCCGTGCTCACTCTTACCGCTTGGGCGGTAACCTCGAGTCAGGTGGAACAAAAAGCAAAAACTCAATTTGAGTTTCAAGCCCATCAGTTGGTCGAACTCGTACAAGAACGGATGTCGAAATATGAGGAGGCACTGCTCGCAGGAGTGTCAGCCTTACATATGTATCAAGCTCCTGCCTCAAGAGCAGACTGGAAAATTTTTGCTGACCAGTTTGATGTCCCTCGACACTTTCCTGGCATCAACGGTATTGGTGTTATTCACTACGTTCCTGATAACAAAATAAAGCGGTATTTAGAATGGCAAAGAAAGCAACTGTCTGAATATATGCCGCATCCTGCTCGAACTGCTTCCGAATATTGGCCTATTACCTACATTGAACCAATGCAAAATAACCTAAAGGCCGTGGGACTAGACATGGCGCATGAAAACAACCGATACACCGCAGCCAAAAACGCCAGATTAACAAATACAGCCACCATCACTGCTCCAATTACCTTAGTTCAAGACTCGGAAAAGGCGCCGGGTTTTCTGTTTTATGCCCCCTGGTTTTCTGATGAAGTTCCTGAGTACTACGGAGATACAAAAGATGGTTTCTTAGGTTTAGTATACGCCCCATTTATTGTAAATAAATTGATGAACGGGACTCTCTCTGGAGAGAAACGACTCGTGAATTTCAGTCTCTATGATAATCAAGAATTACTGTACAGTGATCTTAATGTATCAAACATTCGCCATCATTCAGATCCGCACTTTACACAAACTCTAGAGTTGAATATATACGGTAGAGTTTGGACCTTCGTTATTCAAAGTTCGCCGTTGTTTGAAGCGCAGCAAAATACCACTCAACCTCTGCTTATTCTTATCTTCGGTATTATCGTGGATGTCTTGTTATTTATCTTATTTCTCATGTTGGTTCGTGAAAAAGAGCGAGTCGATGAGTATGCAAAGCATTTGACCAAAGATTTGCAATTGCGCACAGACAAGTTAGAAACGGTCACAAAAGACCTTCAAGTCAGAAATCAAGCATTGCAAGAGGCAAATAGAGAACTTGATCAGTTCGCCTATGTCGCCTCTCATGATCTGAAAGCCCCTTTACGCGGTATTTCCCAGCTAGTGACTTGGTTAATCGAGGAATTATCGGAGTTTTTAACCCCTCAAACAGAACAATATGCGTCTTTGCTGAGCAACCGCGTGCAGAGGTTGGAAAAACTGTTGGATGATTTACTCGCTTACTCTCGTGTGGGGCGTAAGCCTGGCCAGCTAGGGAGATTTAATCTCGAGCAATATTGTGAAGAGACATTAGAACTGATTTCTCCCCAACGTAAGATCTCTTTGGTTTGCCACAACCATATCGGAGAGTTTGAGACATTAACTACACCTCTTGAATTAATACTTCGTAATTTAATCAGCAACGCCGTCAAACATCACCACAAGGAAATAGGAACCATTTATGTCTCAGGAGAGGATATCGGAGACATGTATCAGTTTGTGGTTGAAGATGATGGACCAGGGATCCCAGAACAATTCAGGGAGAGAGTGTTTGAATTGTTTCATACCTTACAACCGAGAGACACTGTTGAGGGAAGTGGTTTAGGTCTTTCTATTATTAAGAAAGTTCTGGATTTATACTCATGCCATTATTCTATTGACTCTAGCCCACTCGGAGGATGTGCTTTCCGTTTCTCATGGCCCAAAAATAACCCCGTACTCGTTAAGGAAGCCTCATGACATCCCCTGAATGTAAACCTGTTAATATTCTCTTAGTTGAAGATGATGATATTGATGCAATGGGCATCGAGCGAGCACTCAACACTTTGAAGTTACTTAACCCTATTTACCGAGCTAGAGATGGAATAGAAGCCTTAGAATGCTTGCGAAATGGGGAAATACCTCCCCCTTGTATTGTGCTTCTCGATTTAAACATGCCTCGAATGAATGGACTTGAATTTCTTGGTGAAGTGAGAAGAGATGATGAGCTCTGCTCTCTAGTGATTTTTGTGCTAACCACCTCGAGAAGAGATGAAGAAATTACGGCAGCGTATGAAAAAAATATCGCAGGTTACATGGTCAAATCTTCGGTGAGCCAGGACTTTAATGAAGTTCTTGCTTTTTTAGATAACTACTGGCGCATCGTAGAATTACCAGTTCAATGACTCATGGCGGCAGCATATGAAAGTATTAATTATTGATGACGATACCATCGATAGACTTGCAATTAAGAAAACATTGCGTAGTACAGATTTGCCTATCTCGATAATAGAAGAAGCGCAAACTGCTCATGAAGGGTTAGACAAAGCCCTTAAACAATCTTTTGATGTGATTTTACTGGACTATCAACTGCCACCATCAACGGGGATGGAAGTGCTCATTGCACTCAAATCAAATTCGGATTTTTCCACGTCTATTGTCATGCTCAGCCATAGTAATGACGAAGAGTTGGCTTTGAAATGTATTGAGATGGGTGCTCAAGACTTCGTGATGAAAAATGAAATTTCTTCGATCCGCTTGAGAAGAGCGATTATCATCGCAACAGAGCGCTACTTTTTAGAGCAAAAGGTACTCGAGACTCACACTCAGCTAAAACAACTGGCTGAGACTGACACGTTAACAGGGGTATTTAATCGACACTTTTTTGATGAGCGCTTAAAGAAATTTTTACTCATGGCTTCACGCAGTCAAACACCTTTAGCGCTCTTGCTCATCGATGTGGATCGTTTTAAAGACATCAATGACCAATATGGACATGTCACGGGAGATCATGTTTTACAGGAAGTAGCACAAAGACTTCAATACAACACTCGAGATAGTGATTCTCTATTTCGTATAGGAGGTGACGAGTTTGCAGTGATTGCAACTAACTTAGCGTCTGAAGAGCAGGTTGACTTAATTGTACGACGTATACTCTCTGCGTTTGAAAGTAATTTCAACATTGACCAGCAATGTATTGAGGTTTCTATTAGTATCGGGGTAGCCAGTTATCCTGAGTGTGCATCAAACTCATTAGAGTTGAGAAAGTGTTCAGATATCGCGCTATACAGGGCAAAAGAGAAAGGTCGAAAACAGGCACAGTACTATTCTAAAGCCTTTCATGATACGGTTGATCAACGTTTACGCATTGAAAGTAACCTTAAGCAAGCCATACAAAAAGAGGAATTCGAATTACATTATCAACCTCAATTTGACAAATCAATGCGACTTGTTGGCGCCGAAGCGTTGATTCGTTGGTATCATCCAGATCTAGGCTTCGTCCCACCAGACGTATTTATTCCAATTGCAGAAGAGTCTGGGCTCATTGAGAATATTGGTGAATGGGTGATTGAAACGGCGATTAGGCAAATGTCGATATGGCGAACAGCATGCTTCTTTCCTGAGTCTTTTACGTTAGCAGTGAATCTTTCTCCGAAACAACTATCCGCTCCTCAACTGGTCGAAAGGGTTGCTGCATTTTTGCATTTGTATGGAGTCTGTGCTTCTCACATTGAGTTTGAAATTACTGAAAACTGTTTACTCCCGAAAGGCAACGCTTCGAAAACGTTAAACGAGCTCAGTCGGTTAGGTATTCAAATCGCCATTGATGACTTTGGTACTGGCTATTCATCCTTATCTCATCTCAAATACTTTCCAATCGATATTATCAAAATTGATCGCAGCTTTTTAAAGGATATCGAAGTTCACACTTCTCGGCAGTTGTTTGAAGCCATCTGTGCACTTGCACGCTCACTTAACTATGAGATTATTGCTGAGGGAATAGAAACTCCTGAGCAACACAGAGCTTGTAACTCTATGAATGTGTCAAGAGTTCAAGGATTTAAATACTCCAAACCACTTACCGTAGAGAGTTTTGAAAAGAGGTATTTACTCCAAAGTTTGGAGAGAGGGGGGAGGAAAAGTGATCCGCACCGTCAGTTTTGGACACCGAGTTAAGTGAGTTGGACCGCCACCGATCTCCTAGACAAATTTCGCCTATTCTTGGAATTTACCCCCCGTAATACAACACTGGGGTTTACAAACGAACACCACTAGAAGAATGGATAAGTTTTTGTAGGGGAAAAGCCCATGAAAAGGATGTGAAC
Source organism: Vibrio sp. RM-41-2B (assembly GCF_024744415.1). Classification (NCBI taxonomy): domain Bacteria; kingdom Pseudomonadati; phylum Pseudomonadota; class Gammaproteobacteria; order Vibrionales; family Vibrionaceae; genus Vibrio; species Vibrio sp. RM-41-2B. The sequence goes on from NZ_JAMQWD010000008.1 coordinate 9,158, forward strand.
GAGTAAAAGGTCTAGCAAATAATGGGGCATAAATGTTTTAGAAATGGCAGCGTACCTATGTGATCGCTGCCATTTTAGTATGATACTTTAATACTCAGTATGAATCTTTATTACTTAGTATGAGACTTTATTACTCTCACACACTATGGACAACTATAATCAGGTAAGTCGAGTTGCAGTTACTTTTGACAACAACCCTAATGGAATAACTACGAAGGTAATGCCTCAATGTGAGAGTAATGGTGGCTGTGGACAACACTTCCCTCATAGCACAGTCCTGAGTATTTCTGGGAACAATCCTGCAGGTAAAGTGAGTATATCAGTTGGAATGACTACAACGGACGAGGGGAATTTTGATTGGAATTATTCAGAAGATGATTTGTCATCTTGGAGTGCTACAGTTGGGTTAACAGTATTTGAAGGCGTGGATGATCTAGAGAGTATCATGAGCGACGAATATAGCGTATATACTGCTCCAGTTCCGGGATGTGCAATATGCCAAGCGGGATTTGTAGTAGATAATTATGGCCAAGTAATCGGAACTACTGCAACGGCTTCAACTTCAAAGAATACAGCTACGATTGTAAATGCTTCATACGCAAAATTCGCTTCAGGAGCCCTCAACGGGATTCCTGAGTATGTAGTTATTGATGATGTTCACTTGATCGTTGATTCGCATCAGTCAGGTAATGGCGGTGGTAACTACGGTGGACCTGGGGATGATAAACACGGCAATGATAACGAGAGCAATCACTCTGGTGGAGTAAACGAAAATAGTGATGGTTGTCAAGGATGCAACACTCCTTGGGGTGGACGATAAGTAGTGAAATCATCCCGACTAGATTGTTGATCTGCTGATTTAACTTGTATTTATCTGGTTACGGAAAGTTGGTAACATTACCACCTTTCTAATTTGGATTTTTAAATATGAAGAAAAAAATATCTATACTTAAGATAATAAATGATTCTTTATCATCAATACATGAAAATATAAATTCTATTATACTTTCTTTTTTTCCGCTATTGGCGATCTATATATTTGAATTCTTTATTAAGTCTTTTGAACATAATATGGGAAAATTTGAGTACCACATTATATTGTCAATTTGCTCTATATTAGCATCTATTTCTTTCATATACCTATCTATAATGACACATAGAATTATCATTAATGGTTCTTCTTTTAATCGCTCATCAAGTAGTTCTTCTGGTTTTGATGGAGTTCTTAGCTATATTTTAAGGCTATTATCACTGATATTAATTACATTTCTACTCTTTTCAGTATCGCTTTTTATTGTTATGTCTATATTTTGGTCCGGATTTGGCCAAAAAAGTTTAAATGCATTGAATATTGGTATATTAATAGCAATGCTACCAACCATGGGGATTATTTCTCAAATAGCTATTGTACTCCCTTCAACTATAAATCTGAGTGGAGGAATTACATTTAGAACGGCTATTTTATCCTGTGAGGGAATAAGGAAAGAAGTGTTTATTCTTGTTGGACTACTCCCTATTGCATGTTCAATCGTACTAAAATATATACTCTCAGGAGACAATAACATTGTGCTTGAGTTTGTGTCATATGTAATTACTTTATTATTATGGATCATACAGTTAGCCATACTAACATCACTATATGAATATCTAGAAGAACACAAGTATATTCCCTTTGAATAAGTTACTGAGGCTTTGTTGCTTAAATAGATGGAACTAAATCTAGAAGCAACGATCTGATCGGCTACACCCATCAATCGTCGTAGCCTCATGCCGAAACCTCGTTACAAAACAACTAACTGGAAACAGTACAACAAAGCCCATTTTAGGTTTAGAAATTGCAGCACTCTGATGTGATCACCGCTATTTTAGTATAGAACTTTATTCCTCTCCCACATTAGTAAAAAACATAAACCAGAGAAGACTAAAGCCTATCTAAAATAAACGATGTCGCACTTATTTATTTTAAGTCGCAATTAATTCCGTAAATGACATCAGCGATGCCATAAAAACCATTAAGAAACACAAACCTCAACGTGTCGTCATCGAAGCTACAGGTCGATTAGAAATGCCTTTTATACTCGCCTGTGACAAAGCCAAATTACCTTATGTTATTGCCAACCCACTACGTATTAAAAGGTTTGCTGGTGCCATTGGTCAACGAGCTAAGAACGACCGTTTAGATGCCGCTCTCATCGCACATTATGCCGAACGTGTTCAGCCAGAACTGACCAAACTAAAAAGCGAAAACATACGTCTTATGAGTGACTTAGTCACAAGGCGTAACCA
>NZ_JAMQWD010000009.1:0-663 GCF_024744415.1 Vibrio sp. RM-41-2B
ACAAATGGAGTTGTAACATTGGCAATACAAGTTGATAGAACAATCGAGGTGTCTGCTGAATTCTCAAACGACACCGAGCAAAGCTTACGTTTTTCTCTTACAAAAGCTTGGGGAAACGGTGAGAAGAAAGCTTTGTTTATATTACTGAACCCAAGTAAAGCAGATATAGTCCGAATGGATAATACTTTCGCCAATGTAGTTAATTATTGCGTGGATGCTAATTTTGATGCTGTTACAGTCGTAAATTTGTTTCCCTACAGGGCGACAGAGCCCAAGGATTTAGCAGGGAAGTACGATTTAGGGCTTTCAGAAAACATAAAGGTGTTTCAGCGTGAACTTGAACTAGCCAATGAGGTGTTCATTGCGTGGGGCACTGAACATAAGAAATATAGCCAAGCGAAAAAGAGGTTTGAGTCTGTTCTTAAAGAACGTGCTAATGGTAAGCGTATTTCTTGTTGGTACGATGAAAAAGGAAATTATCCCAAGCATTTACGTATTCTAGGTAAAAACTGGGTAAATAAAGACTATCAGTTTGTCTTTGAGTCAGTTACATAACAAACTGTTCAAGAGGGATTCGCAACGCGTGGCATTTTCACTATGCGTTGGTTTTAGTGTTTAAGGTAGCATGCGGCTGCTTCAGTATTGCATTGCTCACCCCTTAAC